>WFMY01000244.1 GCA_015488855.1 Helicobacteraceae bacterium | reverse complement strand
TTATCAGACTCTACCACTGCTTGGAATGCTGTTTTAATTTCAACCTCTTTTGCGTGACCAGCAATTTTTTTCTCCAAATCACTCATACCTAAGTTAGGGTTTACATTTAATTCTGTAAATGTATCTGCATATTTGTCAAATACTTCTTGGAAAAATACTCTAAACGCGTGACCAAACATAATAGGGTCAGAGATTTTCATCATAGTAGCTTTAAGATGGATAGACCATAAAACACCATTTTTCTTAGCATCTTCAATCGTTTTAGCGATGAATGCCTTGAGTTTTGCAACTGACATGTATGTGCCATCTAAAATTTCTTTATCAAGAGCATCTATAGTTATTAACTCTTTATCGTTTAATGAGATTGTTACTTTTTGAGCTTTATCTACAACAATAGATTTTTCATTACCATAAAAATCACCATTGCCAGCCATATGTGCAACATATGCTTTTGAATTATCAGAAAAAGATTTAAGTTTATGTGGATGATTTTGAGCAAATTTCTTTACTGCTTTTGCTGCGCGTCTATCTGAATTACCTTCACGAAGAACGGGATTAACCGCTGAACCTAGACATGTGTTGTATTTAGCACGGATTGCTTCTTCTTCAGCATTTACTGGATTTTCTGGGAAGTTAGGTACATCGTAACCTTGACCTTGAAGCTCAAAGATACAATCCTTTAGTTGACCTGCAGATGCTGAGATGTTTGGAAGCTTAATAATATTACCATCTTCATGTAAGACAACTTCACCTAATTTAGCTAAATTATTTTCAGCTAAATCCATTGCAGCTAAAACTCTTCCTGCTAAAGAAATATCACTTGTTACTACTTCTACGCCTGCTGCTTTAGTAAACGCATTAACTATAGGTAAAAGCGAATAAGTCGCTAGAGCTGGTGCTTCGTCAATAACTGACCAAATAATTTTTGACATATGTTGTCCTTGCTTAAATTTAATATAAGGAAATAGTAACACTTTAATCTGTTAATAAAACAAACCAGTAACTATTTTTTGGGTAATTTGACAAAGATGTTTCATTTTGTAGCATGCTTTATATTGGCTAAATGAGTAGAATAGTTACATGTAAAATCATGGTCGCCACGCTTAGACTTCATAAAATATAAATAGTTTGTTTGTGCTGGAAACACAGCGGCTTTAATAGCTTCAAAACTTACATTGCATACTGGCACAGGAGGAATACCCTTGCGAATATAGGTATTATATATAGATCTATCTTCGCGAATTCTTTTTGGAGTAACTTTTATATGAGAATATTTTGCATAATTTAAGGTACCATCCATTTGAAGTCTCATCCCTTTTTTAACTCTATTGTAAATAACAGAACTAACTAATGGCATCTCGTCTTCGTTTGCTGATTCTTTTTGTATAACCGAAGCAAGTGCTACAAAATGAAACCATTTTTTTTCATTGTAGTTTCCAAAAAGTTTGTATGAAAAATGTTTCATCTGATTTTTTGATCTCTGAAGGAGTAATTTTATCAACACTTTTTCTGTGATTGCTAAAGGAATTTTATAAGTATTTGGAACGAACGCCCCCTCTTTTACTGGAGCATATCTGTTAAACTCTTTTTGAAGGATATTTTTATCTAGGTGCAAATCTTTCGCTAACTGTTCAAAAAAAACATAGGTTGTTTCCCCAGGAATTAATGTAATATCTTGAAGTGCTGCCTTTGCTTTTGTGAGCTTATATAAAAAATCACCTCGAGTAAGCTTGCTCTGCCCAATCTCAATCCATCCACTTTGAGGAGAACCAATAAGCCGTAGAGTTAAAGAATCCAATTTACAAAGTTGGTACCCATCGTTTGATAAATGTGATATAATTTTATTTATAGACCCAGCAGGAATATACACTACTTTTTGCGATACTATTGGCTGATTTAGGTAAAACATGAATGATAAACTTATTATTAATAGTATTTCAAAGATATATTTTAGTATTACTAGTTTTTTCATATTTATATTTCTGATGCTTTCTGTAACATTTTTACTCCTAAGTAAGGGTATTTATCTTAAAGAAGTTAACCTACCCTCTTTTCATATAAACAAATTATACTTAAAATGGGACGAAAAACTAAATATTTCCATAGATAAACTTACTGTATTTACTCACAATGAGTCTTCAAATGATTTTCAAACCAAAGATATAAGAAAAAACTTAAAAACTTTTGGTCTTCTCGCTTCATTTTTACAAAGCTTTATTGTTGAGAAAATTAACTATAGAGACATAAGTGCATCACTTCGATACCTAGATAAAGATGGTGGATACATTAGAGCATCCTCATCAAACTTTAACATAGATACTGTCATCTATAAAACAGATCACTACATTAATTTTAATATTATAAACTTCAAAGATTCTATTAAAAAAATCACGGCTCACGGGAATGTAGTTCTTGACCTTCTTCAGCGAGAGCTTCTTGCAGATATTCAAACGAATATCTCTTCAGATATCTCTTTAGATATATATACATTTGTTGATACACTACAACTGAAGTATGCAGTAGTATCTCAAAAAAAGATTAAAAATATAGAGCACCTTATTACCTTATTACATCCTAGTAAGGTGATGAAATATTGGATTTATGATGCTATAAAAATGCAAAGTTTCTCTCTTGAAAAAGCGCATGGGTTCATAGAATTTGCAAAACCAAGTGAAGCATTTTCCAATCTTTATGTGAGTGCAAATGTGAAAAAAATGAATTATAAATACAACAAAGCATTAGATGCTATCCATACACAAACAACAAATCTAGAATTTAAGCATGGAGTATTATATATACGACCAGAAAATCAAACAACTTACGACTTCAACCTTGATAAAAGTTGGCTTAAGATAGATTTCTCAAAAAAAGAATTTGAATTAGTTTTAACACTCATTCTTGATGGCTTTGTAGATAAGCACCTACTTCATCTACTCCATACTTACAATATAAATTTACCATTTAAACAAAACTCTGGCTCTCTTAAAACAAATTTGGTTCTGGATATAAATCTAATGACACTTGATGTAGATGCACAAGGAACATTTTATACTAATAACTCTAATTTTACTTATTTGGGACTAGATTTAGATCTTTATGACACTTTTATCACGCTTGATAACTCTAACATAGTTATAGATAAAATGTATGCTAAGTATAAAAAAAATGTATCTGCACAGGTTATTGCAAAACTTGATTTAAAACACAACAAAGGAAAAATAAGCTTTGATATTGATAAAGCTAGCTTTAATGACAATGCTTTAAGTTTAGCAAAGAACAAAAGGGTTCAAGTAATATATAATATTGACAATGGCAAGGATATGATAAAAGTCTCTCCCTCTTTATGGAAACTCTATTCACAAGAAGATATGGAAGTCAAAAGCCTTAATATACCATTTAATTATGAGAATCTATTTGCTAGCATCCCAACAACGCAAATCAATATTAAAAATATAGCAACTCTATATACTTCAGGAAGTATCTCTTTTAAAACCCTTAGTACAAACCTAGAACTTGATTTAATAAAATTTAACTATCGAGGTATAAAACTTAACCAATCTAATTTACTTTTTGATCTCTCCTTCGCCGATTCAAGATTGCTAATAAAGTCCAATGACACTGCTAAACTTACTATGTTTAATAAAGATATATCTTTTGAGTGGCCTAGTATCTCAATTTACAAAAATATTATTATTGCTAATAGTTCTGAATTTAAAATAGAAAATCTACTTACAACGAAACTGGCATTTAACTATTCGACACTGTTTTCAAATGGTTACCTTAATATCGAAAATATCATCTTTAAGAATAACACTTTTGGCAATATCTTTAAAAAGATCAACAACCTAGGTCTTCGTTTAGAAATAAAAAAAGATGGCTTAGTAGCTACATGCCCAGATATTGGATTAAGTATTAATGACACTAAAGACAAATGGATTGTCTCATTTGATTCATTAGAAGCTCTTTATAGATATTCCCCTATTTTACAAAAATATTCTCTCAATAAAGGGAAAGTTTCTATTTTCAAAGAAAAAGATAAAAAAAATATCAATTTTCTTGCTACGATTAAACATAAATATAATTTCATCACTATTGATGATAAACTAGTTTCAAAATATATTATTCATGGAAGTATTGATGATCATAAAAACACTATAAATCTCGATATCAACAATAGAATTAAAGTCAATCTTGGAGATAAATATACTATTTTAGGTGATAATATTGGCGTTAACATTAGCTCGATTACAGAATTTCTCGATACAATAAAAGATAGAAAAAATGGCTCAAAAAGCAGTAATATCTCCTTAGACTTAATGAATTCATATTTATACTTTAGTCCTACAAGAAAAGCTATTGCAGACAAAATCAACTTGCAATACTACAACAACATTGTAACAGCGCAACTCGTGTATAAAAATGCTGAGGCTGGATTCAAACTTCAAGATGATATGTTTTACCTTTATGGTGAAAACTTCAATGATGAATTTATGGAAAATATCTTCTCTTTATCAAAATTTAAAGATGGTTCTTTTGACTTTTCCATGAAAGGATCGCTAGATCAATATTCAGGTATACTTTATATCAAAGATACAACTATTATGGAGTATAAATTACTTAACAATATCTTAGCTTTTATCAATACTATTCCATCCCTTGTGACTTTTTCTTTGCCTGGCTATAGTAAAAATGGCTTAGATGTTAAAAATTCATATGTAAGCTTTAATTACAAAGATAGTCTATTTACTTTTAAAGATATATATTTAGATTCAAAAGAGATGGAAATATTTGGTAAAGGCAATGCAAGTTATACAAACAACACTATAGACTTGAAGCTCAATCTAAGAACAGATTTAGGAAGTGCAGTTTCAAAAATCCCTATAGTTGGTTATATACTCCTTGGCAAAGACTCCATATCAACATCTCTAAAAGTATCTGGGAGGCTAGATGATCCCAAGGTGGAGTCAATGCTTGCCACAGACATCATCGTTGCTCCACTCAATATCATTAAAAGAACCCTGCTCCTTCCATTTAAGATATTTGAATGATTCCTACTCGTTTCGCAAAACAGTCAATATGTCTACTTCGCTTGCTTTCTTTGCTGGATAATAAGATGAAACTATGACTATACCTAAAGCACCAAATACTATCAAGAAAAAGTCCTTAAGACTTAAATCAAGAGGTAGAGTGGTTGTAGGATAAACATCCTTTGGTAAAGAGATAATATCAAAAGAACTTAACACCCATAAGCCACTCATCCCAAGCACTATCCCTGCAAGAATGCCACCTACCCCAATAACAATTCCAAGATATAAAAACACTTTCTTTATCTCATTTTTTGTAGCACCAAGAGATAAAAGAAGGGCGATCTCACTCCGCCTGTTCATCACAGTCATCAAAAGTGAGGATATGATATTTATAGCCGCAATGAGTATTATCAACATAAGAACAATAAATAGAGATGCTTTTTCAAGTTCAAGCGCTGCAAAAAAGTTCAGGTTATCTTCCCACCAACCTTTAATGGTGACACCAAGGGGAAGCTCTTTTTTGATTCGCTCAATATCGATATGGGGATTATTTGAAAAGATATGAATACCATCATATTGATTTGAAGGTATCCTCATCATTTTCTGCATTGATTCTAGTGTTGTAAAACTATAGGCCTTGTCATAGGCAGTTAATCCAGAGTCAAAGATACTCTTTATCTCAAATCTTTTAATACGGGGTGTAACAGAAAGTCCGCCAGGTTCTGCATTTGTAAAGATATACATCAATTTATCATCAACAAAAAGATTAAATTCCTCTTGCAATGATTTACCAATAATAACATCAAATTTTCCGATTTTGGCTTTATCTATAGCTTTTTTTACAATGGCATTAACTTTTGCCTCATCTTTCATATTGACACCAAAGAGATAGCCACCCTCTAATTTTGTTCCACTTCTTGACATTATTGCTGATTGAACATAAGGGCTAAAAGAGAGCTTTGGGTACTTTAATTCTAAATCCAACAATAAATTTTCATCTACTGCACCATAAAATTTTGGGATAATTGTAAGTGGATAGTTCATCACAGTTAATTTTTTTTTAAATTCCCCATCAAAACCATTCAT
>WFMY01000243.1 GCA_015488855.1 Helicobacteraceae bacterium | reverse complement strand
TTTTTAAGGAGTGATTTTTGGAACACCGACTACACCAAACCTCGCAGAAGCACAAGCATGATGATAGAGGCAAAAAGATAGCCATCAATACGGTCAAGAACACCACCATGCCCTGGCAACATATCTCCACTATCTTTTACTCCAGCTGCTCTTTTGAGTGATGATTCGTACAGGTCACCAAAGATAGAGCTTAAAGAGACCGCTAAAGAGATCACCAAAGATGTCCAAAAATCAACTATGCTTAAACCTAAAAACATTCCACTGAGCGTTGCAACAGCGATGCCACCGACAACCCCCTCCATAGTTTTGTTTGGGCTTGTCTCAGAAAAAGGTGTTTTTCCGATGCTCTTACCAACTGCATACGCACCAACATCAGTCATCGCCACCACTACAAGCAACCAAAGTAGTGTCACAACACCATACTCTTGGTACATGGTAAAAGTAAAAAGGATTCCCGCTGTTGGATAGATAAATGGAAGAAAGTATTTCCACTCCAGATCTTTATTGAAAGCAACTGCAGAGGCGTAGATAACTCCAGCGATCACAAAAAGATCATCACCATAGGGGTAGAGACCTGCTATGAGCCACAAACCAACAGCAAAATATATATGGGAATTTTCTTCTAAGCCAAAAAGCCTGTTTGCCTCTTTAAATGCGAGAAGGTACATTGCACCAAAAAACACCCACATCAAAAAGAAGTTGTCAATCCAACCTATGAAAAGTACCGCTAAAGCTAAGACTACGCCTGTTTTTATTCTCTCACTATGTCTCTCAAACATTCAAACTTCCTAAGAATTATAAATTTGATGTAATTATACTGTAATATCTAACTTATACGCTGAAGAGAGGTTCTGTGGCTCTGTATCTTCCTCTTCATGCACCTTGTGCTTTGCTCTTGCATTTTCTTGGTCTGATTCATTTTTCTGATGTTCACGGTCTGGGTCAACCTCTTGGTTTTCTTCTGTAGGACGCACTTCTAAAACTTTTTCATCTTTTTCATTGACGGCAGCTTGTGCCACCATGTTTTGAAAATTGACTCGGTTATCATGAGCATTTGCGATAGAAGCTACACTTGCTGTTTGTTGGTTAACAAAAATTACATTACCGACTGGACCTAGTGACATAATATCTCCTTTATTGCATTAGCCGCTGAGGCACTCGAGCTTCGCCTAAAGGCGAGATTGTTATCCTATCATCTATCTTGTGTCCACCTCTATGGTTTTGTACTTGTTATATAAAACATTTGCACCACTTTGGATTGTTACTTCTCTTCTGGGAGTATAATCGACCAAATAACGATCTTTTGAAGTGCTTGTAAAATCTACACAGAGTCTTGCAGCCGCTTGGATGATGTTCATCGGTAGATTTTGCTTGTCTGTTGTGATGAGAACATGAGTGGAGGGCTGATCTCTGAGATGCAACCAGATATCTTTTGCTCTTGCCTTTTCTAGCAAAGTAATGTTGCCTTTTTCATTTTTACCAAGCTGTACTTTGTAACCCTCTATCCAAAACACTTCAATGCTATCATCTGTTTTTACTTTTTTACTTTTTAACCGTTTTGGAAAAAGCAGCTCTATCTTGGCTACATCTTGTGCATCTAAGATGGTGTTGATGAAAAGCTCGGTATGTTTTATCTTCGAGGCTAAAGACTCTTTTTGGATGTGCAGATGGGCTACTTTTTGTTTTGCTTTTTTACTGCGACTAAAGAGGTGGTTTGAGATTGCTGATGCACTTGAGAAATCTTTATCTAACTCTATCTTTACAACAGAGCCATCATAATCCTCAAGTTCTAAAACTTTTGTATAAGGCTTGATCTTGTGAAGGTTCGCCAAAACTAAATTTCCATGATGCACTAAGCGTCCCACCTCTACCTCTAGCTTCTCTTCATCATCCAAGTTTTTATAGAGCTTTTGTAGTTTTTTAAGCTTTTTGTTGAGCAAAGCCACTTTTTGCTTCTTGAGCATCTCAAGTTTACCACTCTGCTCTTTGGTGTAAACCTCATAGAGAAACTTCTCAACATCATCAAGTGGGTACTCTTTGGCTACAAAAGGAGCTTGTGGGACATCGAGAAGTTTTTGTCCCACTCTAACCTCACGAAAGGAGGAAAACAGATCCACATGACGCAACGCTTCAAGTACAACATTTTGTGCATCTAAAATGATGATATTTGTGTACTTCCCTGTAAATTCAAACTGTAAAAAAGTTATCTCTTCTTTGTAAGCAGAAGCAACTGAAGTTTTAAAACGCACTATCTTGTCATCATTAACGAGTTCAACACCAAGCACATTACAACGGTTAAAACGCTTTGAAAGCACTACATCAAAAGGAGCATTATATACTTTACTTCTTGAGTAAGACTCACATCGAAACATAGAGGAGTTTGAACGAGTCATATTGAAGTAGATAGCATCATTTTTGTCAAAAACAACTTTTACGATGCTGTCACTTACTCTGTAAATAGCCGAGATTTTTTGAAAGTTTTTTAGGTAAGTGATGATTTGTTTGAGGTGAGATAGTTTCATAAAGGTAGTTTAGCAAAATAACACTTCGCAAAAGTAAAATTCATCTAGTCTTTTCCTTGCTTGCCTCTTTTTTACTCATAAAAATATTTAGAATCAATATTAAAATTATTTTATAAGATAACTTTATACAATATAGTGTAAAATACACTATCAATTATTCAAAAAGGAACATATCGCATGTTACATCCAGCCATAGCGCATTTCGCCATCTCATTACCAATCATCTCTTTAGTTTTAGGTCTTTTATACCTTTTCAAGCCATCTGAAATAATGTCAAAAATCTCTACACGATTTTTAGTTTTTGGCGCTCTTTTTGTTATTGCAGCATATTTTACAGGCAAAGAGGAAGCAAAAATAGTATTTAATACCCTCTCACCTGATGGAAAAGCTGATTTAGTGCAACATGCGAAGCTTGGTCTTTACCTTGCCATAGGTATGGGTCTTACTGCTGCTATTAAAATGTTTGGATGTTTTAAAAATATGTTCAAAGTTGAGATCAGTGCTATAGTGCTTCTTCTAGTGCTTACAGGTGCTATCTTTTTCCAAGGCAAACTCGGTGGAGAGCTTACATTTGAACATGGTGCTCATGTAGAGAAATATGCTGATGGACAAAAATGTCTTAAAGAAGCAGCTGAAATGGCTGATGATGATGAAGACGAAGATGAAGACGAGTAGATTTTAGACTAACACCTTACTCGATACTGCCATCACTGCGCTCTGTGAGCGTAGTACCATCGGCGTATCGAGTCGAAACACCTCCAATGCACTTAAAAACTCTTTCTCGCTTTGGGAGAAACCACCCTCACACCCTATCACTACTGTATGGACATCGCTTATCTCGTCTAATGTTTTCTCTACAAAATCAAAAACCTTAGCATCTCCATGGAGGGTGATAAAACTTTTTAAACTCTTTGACTCTTCAAGGATGATTTTATGCGTAGATCCACATTGTTGCATAGAAGCTTCTAAGATTCTATCTAATCTTTTATAGTCTATTTTAATATTTCGTTGGGAACGCTCACACTCTATAAAGGTTATTTTATGCACACCAATCTCGCTTAAACTTGGCAATACTTTTTCTATACTCTTAAAATCAATCTTACACCAACCTATGTGCAAATCTCTTTTTGATTTTATTTCTAATATCTCTTTGTGCATCAACTCTAAAAGTGCTTTTTTTGGATCTAAATCTCTAATCTTATAAGTGCTGAGCATCTTGATATCTTTAGAGGTGCGAAAAGAGAGCAGATCACCAAGTTTATGTCGACGCACCTTTATGAGGTATTTGTAAAGTTCCCCTTTGAGTACAAGATGTTTAGCCCCAGCATTCTCATGGAAGGTGTATATCAAAGAAGCATCCCTATATAAATAGCCAAGGAGATAGCAAACTCACTCAAAAGTATCTTCATAGAAAACTTTTTATATTCCAAGAAACTTGCTAGATCCTGATTCATAATATAACGCAAAGCTTTTGAGCGTTTAACTTCTAAGACGATAAGCACTACTGCAAAAATTATCATGATAATATTTGCTAGAGTAAATTCCAAATGTTTTGCTGCCATCATCACAATACCCGTAAAGATAATCGCTACAATAGCTGTAACACCCATCGGATTAAAAAGCATATTAAACTTTCTATAAGGTTGCACTTTTTTTGCTGTAAAAATTTTATATATGTTTATACTAATCACGCCTAAAATCACTAACACACTAAAGTTATGTGTTACAATACTCATATTATACATCTCGTTCATTACAATCCTATATTCTTAGACTTTGCAGCCATTTTTATGTAGATATGGAGTATCTCTATCGCTGCTGGTGTTATACCGCTAATCTGTGAAGCTGCTTGAAGTGTAGGTGGATTGAAATTTTCTAGTTTTTCTACTATCTCTTTACTTAAACCACTGATGCTCTTAAAATCAAAATTTTGAGGGATACTTATTTTAAGATATTTTTTCATCTTTTGTATCTCCTCTTCTTGCTTGAGTATGTAACGGTAGTATTTGCCCTCTACTAAAATCTCCTCTTGGATATACACATCATACTGTGCTAACTCTGGAACAAGTCTGAGCATCTTCTCTATGTCAAAAGTTTTACGAGCTACTAACTGTTGTGCAGTTTGTGGATCTTTGATGCACTCTTCATCTATAGACTCTAAAAGTGCATGAAACTCTTTGTTTGGCGTGAAACTTGTTTCGTTGAGAAGCTTCAAGCCATGGAGTATTTGCTCATGTTTTTCTTTGACTCGTGCATAAGTAGCATCATCTATGAGTCCAAGTTCATTTCCATATCCAGAGAGTCTTGTGTCTGCGCTTTCCTCTCGAAGCAATAGTCTATACTCGGCTCTTGAGGTAAACATCCTGTAAGGTTCATTTGTCCCTTTTGTCACAAGGTCATCTATAAGCACACCTATGTACGCTTCATCACGGCGTAAGATAAGTGGCTCTTTTTCTTGCAAACTCAGTGAGGCATTGATGCCAGCCAT
>WFMY01000242.1 GCA_015488855.1 Helicobacteraceae bacterium | reverse complement strand
AGAGACAAAAGATGAATTTTTACTTTACTGTGCATCAAATCCTAGTTATGAAGATGCTCTTAAAAAATACCCAGATAAAATTTTTGAGGCTGAACTCAATGGTACTATAGAGATAAAAGAAGCGGTTATTTATGGTATAATTTAGGAAAGTAACTTGGATATGATTGAAGTTTCGAGAAAATATTAAATAAAATATAAAGGAGGAGTAGCGATGTCTGCTCGACAAAAAATTATTATACTTATGAGTGTTATAGTCACATTGTTTTTTAGTGCATGTACACAAGAAACACAAAATAAGATTGGGCGTTCTTTGCAAAATTGGACAGGGACGGATGGTGTCTTAGACATCTACATGGGAGAGAAACTTGTCCAGCGTTTTGTCAAGATAGACAAACTCTCTACAGCAGAGGCTACTCAAGGTACTTCACCACGAACATATCGTTACGGATATGGTTATTTAGATAAGAATTTCAACTATAAAGTGGATAAAGACGAGAAAAAGCTTTATTTTGAGATCAGTGATTATGCTACCCCTTATATCTTTTATGATAACCCAGGGGCTAAGTAATTGGAGTTTTTAGAACTTTTTAAAAAACTTATTGAGACAAAAAGTGAAACTCCAAATGATGGTGGATTACTTGATTTTATACAAACATATTTACCTGAGTTTACTTCTATTCGACTAGATAGTAATGAAACCAAAAATCTTTTCATTTATAAAAAATTTAGCCAAGGGGAACATCTATGTTTTGCTGGGCATGTAGATGTTGTCCCTGCGGGAGACAATTGGGACACAAACCCTTATAAGTTGGTTGAAAACGATGGCTATCTTTATGGTCGTGGCACGCAAGATATGAAAAGTGGTTTGAGTGCCTTTATCCAAGCTGTGAGTGAGACAAAGGAGTTTAAAGGGACACTTTCTTTACTTCTTACCTCTGATGAAGAGGGTGAAGCTACTGATGGCACCATAAAAGTTTTAGAGCATCTCAAGCAGATTGACCTTTTGCCAGATGCAGTAGTAGTTGCTGAACCAACTTGCGAAGATACTTTTGGTGATGCTCTAAAAGTAGGCAGGCGAGGTTCTATCAATGGCTACATAACCATAAAAGGTAAACAAGGTCATGCGGCATACCCTGAAAAAGCTATCAACCCTATCCACAATCTTGCAAAAGTGTTGGGTGATATGGCAGGTGTAAACATAGATGAAGGTGATGAGTTTTTCTCCCCTTCAAAGTTTGTAGTAACAGATATAAGAAGTGGTATGGAGGTAACAAATGTAACCCCCAATGAACTTGCCATGATGTTCAATGTGAGAAACACCACACTCACTACACAAAAAGAGGTTACACTCTTTGTTCAAAAA
This sequence comes from Helicobacteraceae bacterium, assembly GCA_015488855.1. Classification (GTDB taxonomy): domain Bacteria; phylum Campylobacterota; class Campylobacteria; order Campylobacterales; family Sulfurimonadaceae; genus Sulfurimonas. The sequence continues at coordinate 8,353 of WFMY01000242.1, read as the reverse complement.
CATCTCAGTGGCTTAAACTATGAGTTAGAGTTGACTCAGGGTTCATTCCCTTTTAGGACAAATGCTGACTCTAAAATAGTTCATCAGATTGGTGAGGCTATTTTTAAAGTCACTGGTACAAAACCTAAGCATTCAACTGCTGGTGGTACAAGTGATGCCCGTTTTGTTGCTCAGTATGGGATAGATGTTATAGAGTTTGGTGTAAAAAATGATACAATACACGCAGTAAATGAACGAACTACCAAAGATGAGCTAATTGGGCTTTATGAGGTATTTTGCGAGCTTATTAGGTCGTGGAGATAGGAGAATTTATGAAAAAAATTATTATATTATTGGTGCTAGTTGCTTCACTTTTTGGTGGTGAGATTAACTGGTCTGAAGATTATGACACAGCTTTAGTTGAGGCTAAAAAAGAGCACAAAGATATATATGTATTTATCTCAAGTACATCATGTCCTTGGTGTGCAAAATTTGAGCGAGAAGTATTAACTAACGATAAAGTGATCAAGGCACTTGAAAAAGACTACATTGTAGTGCATCTCGTCAAAGAGATGGATGATATCCCAGCTGGATACTCTGCGCGAGTTATCCCAAGACACTATTTTGCTGACTCTAATGGTAAAGTTTTTTATACATTTGCTGGGTACTATGATAGTGAAGATTTTTTATCTACGCTAGATGAAATCAAAGAAGATAAAGAAGATAAATAAAGAAGGTAAATATGAAATTAATACAAACCAATAAAGCACCCTCCGCAATAGGTCCATACTCACAAGCAGTAGTGGTAAATGGAATGGTTTACACATCAGGTCAAATAGCACTTACTCCAGAGGGGGTTATGCTTGAAAATGATGTAGTAGTTCAGACAAAACAAGTTTTAGCAAATCTTCAAGCTGTCTTAGAAGAAGCAGGAAGCTCGATGCACCAAGTTGTAAAGACAACTATCTTTATAGCATCCATGGATGATTTTGTCACTATCAATGAGCTTTATGAAACGGCTTTTGGTTTGCACAAACCAGCTCGTGCAACGGTTGCTGTAAAGACACTCCCTAAAAATGCACTTGTTGAGATAGACGCTATAGCCTTAATTTAAAATTTCCCTCTAATCCTTTATGCAAAATTAAGCTTAAGTTTAATAAAATAAATTTTTAATTGACCGACGGTCAGTCATTTTAAATAGAAAAGCATAAAAAGGAGTCTTTTTGGCAATCATAGTAGATAAGGTTCAAAAGAGAAAAGATATAGCTCTTGCATCTAAAGAGATATTTTTTCAAAATGGCATCAATGATTTGACTATTGCACAAATCGCAAAAACAGCTGGGGTGGGTAAGGGTACTATTTATGAGTATTTTAAAAATAAAGAGGATATTGTTTTTGAAATAGTAAATATACTTATCCAAGAACGCAACATTGAGGTTGAAAAAGAGCTTGCAAAAGTTACAACTACAAAAGAAAAGATCAAATTGTTTTCACGATTTTTTTATTCTCCAGAAGATGCAGAGATTCGGCAACTTTATAAAGAGGTTATCTCTATCATTTTGGCAAATCCTAATTCAGAAATGATCGCTTTTCAATCAGATTGTATAAGTGGTTATTTTCAATGGTTTGAGCTTCTTATAGAAGAGGGGATCCAAAATGGTGAATTGAGAGAAGATGCTAAAGAGTTCTCTCGAGGCTTATTTGCCCTCTCAGAGGGTATCTTTATCAAGAGCCAAGTAACACATATCTATGATGATGTAGAGTTAGAGATACATAGATTTATAGACGCGCTATTTAATTTACTGGAGGTAAAATAATGATAAAATATTTAGTTTTATTGTTGCCGTTTTATATATATGCTCAAAGTTTAAAATCTTTACTTGATTATGCATCTTCAAGTAATGAACTTATAATGTCAAAAACTCTTAGTAGTAAAGCAAAACAAAGTAAAGTAAAGTCTAGCGAAAATGATCTGTTTCCTACCATTGATCTTGGTGGTTTTTATCAACGCAAGGATAAACCTTCACCTTTTAGAAGCGGTACTACCTATTCTGAGTATGCAAAAGTATCTTATGATATTTACACCGGTGGTAAAAAAACAAATACTATCAAGCAAAAAGAAAATGAATTTAAGTCAAGTAAATTTGATCTCTCTTCAACAAAAAACTCTATAGAATTAGCTATTGTACAAGACTTTTATAACATTAAAAGTGCTGAGTCAAAGCTTCTTGCGAGAGAGGAAGCATCTCGTGCAGTAAAAGCACAATTAGAAAGGATGCAAAAGTTCTTCAAGGCATCTTTGGCTACAAGTGATGATGTAGATAGATTGCAATCTGCATATGATTCAAACATATATATTATAGAATCTATAAAGTTTAAATTGCTCTCTCTCAAAAAATCACTTGAACTTAAAGTGGGTAAAAAGATAGTAGCACTAGATGGATCGGTATTTAAAAAGGTAGATGATGATACAGTCTATGAACTTGATGCTATCAAATCTCTTAAAGCTACAAAGCAGTCTATTTTAAATGCTTCAGCAATTATTGAGAGCTATTATTATCCACAGATAAGGATAGAAGATTCATATAATTTTTATGGCTATAAGGACAAGCCTTATATACTTGGTCATCCAATCAATCTAATATATAAACAAAATACAGTGATGGCTACGCTTAACTTTCGAGTATTTGATTTTGGTGTTTTAAGTGAAGCAAAAAAGGCAGCAGTTCTTGAAGCAGAAGCATTAAATAAACAGATAATTTATCGAGAAAAAGAGCAAGTATATCAACAAGAGCTTGCTGTTCATAGGATTAAAACGGCAAGACTTAACATAAAAAGTGCAAAAAGTGCACTTAAAGCGGGAGAAAGTGCCCTCAAAAGTATCACTCAAAAGTATAATTCTGGGATAGTAGATAATGTAGTATACCTAGATGCTCTTAGTGCCAAAACTGAAGCAAAATCTACATATAAAGAGGCGTTAAACAATTTAGAGTTAGCGTATGCACTTTATTATTATTACAATGCAAAAAAATTAGGAGAGTATTTAAGTGAATAAGATAATTATAGGACTCATAGGGTTGGTTTTTAGTTTAAGTGCATCAGAGATTTATGCAACATTCAACATTGAAGCGACTCGTAGTGCAGATTTGGCATTTAACGCAGGTGGTATCGTTAAGAAAGTGAACTTTGAGATAGCAGCAAAGGTGAAAAAAGGTCAACTTTTAGCTGTCTTGTCAAACGCAGATAAAAAAGCAAACCTTCAGAGTGCAACAACTGTACTAAAATTTGCAGAAAAAGATTATGATAGACAGGTTAAGGTGAGAAAACTCATAGATGAGAGTAAATTTGATGCCTATGCTTTTAAAGTTGAAAATGCAAAAAATCAACTCGCTTTTCAAAAAGCAATTTACGATAAAACATTTTTACGCGCACCTTTTGATGGAGTTATCTTCTACAAAAATATAGAAATTGGTGATACAGTCAGTGGTGTTTCACTCAAAACTGTTTATAAGATTCAATCCCAAAGAGAGCGAAAACTCGTCTTAGAATTTGATCAAAAATATTATCAACAAGTAAAGGTTGGTGATCTTTATAGGTATAAAATAGATGGTGACGAACAAGAGCAACAAGGGGTTATCTATAAAATCTATCCATCTGCAAACGCAAACAATAGGAAAATTCAAGCTGAAGTGAAAACAAAAGATTTTGTTGTGGGCCTTTTTGGTGATGGGTATATCCTCAGCTCAGGTTCAAAGTAGCACATCATGTATAAATACGCAATCAATAAACCCATTACTACTTTGATGTATGTTTTGACCTTAGTAATCTTTGGTTTGATGAGCTACAAGACAATGCCCGCAGCTCTTTACCCAAATATTGACTTCCCTCTTGTTACCATAAAAACAATCTATCCAGGAGCGGAAGCATCTACTATAGAGTCTCAAGTGACAGACAAGATAGAAGAAGCAGTTTCTAGTATAGGTGGAGTAGATAGCATCATCTCTAGTAGTAGCGAGGGTGTAAGTGTTGTAACTGTAAAGTTTTTTCTAAAACGCGATATCAATGAAGCGACAAATGATGTTAGAGATAAAGTCTCTGCCGTTTTATTGCCAAAAAATGCAAAAACACCGCTTGTAAGTAAGCTAGATATTGGTGGAGCTTCTATCATTAACATCTTTTTAACTGCTAAAAATGATAGCATCAAAAATTTGATGGTTTTTGCAGATGAAAAAGCAAAACCTAAACTCCAAAAGATTTTGGATGTTGGCGGTGTAAAGATTATTGGTTATAGAGATAGAGAGATAAAAATCTTTCCAAATCCTCGTCTTTTAAACAAATATGGCATCACAGTCAATGAGCTCAATAATATAATTAAGATTGAAAACATCAAGCTAGGTGGTGGAAAACTCATCACTCAAACTCAAGAGTTTATCTTAAAAACACGCTCTGATGCTCTTAGTGTAAGCCAACTTGAAAACATCAAAATCAAAGATGAAATAAGGCTTAAAGATATAGCTGTTGTTAAAGATACCCTAAGTGATGCAAAGAGTTATGCATCTTATGATGGGGTAGAGGGTGTGATGATGGAGGTGCAAAAAATCTCTGGAACAAATACCATAGAGATAACCAAAAGAGTAAAAGAGATAGTGCCTGCCTTACAAAAACTCGCTGGAGATAGGTATGAGGTGAAAGTACTCAATGATACTTCGCCATTTATTATTCACTCTTTAAAAGATGTACAGTTTGACCTTATCTATGGAGCTATCCTTGCTGCACTCATAGTCTTTGTTTTTTTAAGAAATATGACCATTACTTTAGTTTCTGCCCTTTCTATCCCTGCCTCTATCATGGGGACTTTTGCTTTGATGGATTTTATGGGTTTTGAGCTTAATAAGATGACACTTATTGGGTTGACACTTGCTATTGGGATTATCATAGATGATGCTATTGTTGTTATTGAAAATATCTATAAAAAGATGGAAGCAGGGATGGGTAAAGTTGAAGCTGCAGTTGAGGGTACTAAAGAGATGGCATTTACTATTATGGCTATCTCAGCGATGCTTCTTGCAGTTTTTATCCCTGTATCTATGATGAGTGGGATAGTTGGAAAGTTCTTTGAGTCATTTGCGATGACAGTTGGTTTTGCTATCATTATCTCATATTCTATTGCTTTGAGCTTTATTCCAAGTTTGAGTGCAAGGGTACTGGATAAGAAAGAGAGTAGGTTATACAACATTACAGAGCCTTTTTTTGTGTTACTTGAGAAAATTTATGAGAAAATTTTAAAGTCGGTATTGAGATTTAAAGTGATAACTCTTATCTTTGTATTTTTAGTATTTTTTGGTTCGCTGAGTCTCTTTCCTAAAATAGGTATGAATTTTATCCCTAAAGAGGATAAGTCAGAGTTGGAGGTAAAGATAAAAGCGTCTGCTGATATCTCTCTTCTTGAGATGATTCGTCAATCAAAAAAGGTTGAGGATGTGATTCGCAAGGATAAAAATGTACTTTATACTACACTCAACATAGGATATACTGCGGCACAAGAGAAACACAAAGCTATCATCTATGTGAAATTAGTTGCAAAAGATAAAAGAGCTATCACGCAAGAAGAGATTACGCAAAATTTTAGAAAACTTCTCAAACCTTTTAGCGATAAGATGTTTATAACTGCTGCAGCGATTCCTAATATTAAAGGAGCTGGAGCTTCAGTTCCTTTTCAAATAGTTTTAAAGTCTGACTCTTTTGAGCTTTTGCAAAAAGCTAAAAACAATTTAACAAAATATATGGCGCAAAAAAAAGGTTTTGTTGATATAGATACAAATCTAGATGCGATGAAACCTCAGATAGATATCAACATACTCAGGCAAAATGCAAATCGTTATGGCATCTCTGCTGCTACTATTGCAAATGCAATCTCAACAGCATTTTCAAGTGATTTGGAGATATCATACTTAGAAGAGTTTGGAAAGCAGTACAATATTACATTACGATTTGATGATGCCAATAGAGTCTCTATAGCGGATATAAAAAAGATTCAGGTGCGAGCAAAGAATGGGCAACTGATTTATCTCGATGGTTTAGTTACTCTCACATCATCTAAAGCTATGAGCTCAATCAACCATTTTGATAGACAAAGACAGATTACTGTGTTTGCAGACCTTTTTGGACTTGATCTTGGTGGTGCTGTAAAATATGTGAGAAATGAGATTAAAACTTTATTACCTGAGGGTGTTACCTATCGTTTTACAGGTTTTGCTGAAGAGATGGGTAAAACAGGTAAAGCTTTTGGGGCTGCAATAGGTCTGAGTGTGATTTTGATGTTTATTATCTTAGCTATACTCTATGAATCACTCATTCAACCTGTTATCATTATGATGGCCTTACCACTGAGTATCATCGGAGTGATGCTTGCTTTGTATATCTCAGGTTTACAGTTTAGTCTTTTTGTTATGATTGGCTTTATGCTACTCATGGGTATGGTTGGGAAAAATGCTGTACTTCTTGTTGACTTTGCTAACAATGCAATGGCAAAAGGCAAGTCTGCTGATGAAGCACTCATAGAAGCAGGAGAGAAAAGACTTCGCCCTATCCTTATGACAACAGTAGCTATGGTTTTTGCTATGCTTCCTTTAGCGCTTGGAGATGGGCTTGGCAGTGAAACAAAAGCGCCGATGTCTATAGCCGTCATAGGTGGACTTTTAAGTTCCATGGTGTTGACACTTTTAGTAGTGCCTGTAATGTATAAACTTATCAATCCTATAGATAAATTTTTAAGAAAGTTTTATGAGGTAAATAGAATTAAATAAAAGAGTGATATCATCACTCTTCCCTCGTTCCCATCATTCTCGATGGAAAATATAGTGTGCCAATCCTCTTATAGAGGAAGTGGTTCTTCTATAGATGTGTATTTTTTCTCTTCAAAGTCAAAGTGTTTTTCTAAGTCTGATTGAAAGAGCAATACGGGGACAATCATCAAAGACGCTATCACGGCAGCAATTGTTCCAAAGATTAGGGCAACACCAAGTCCACCAAAAACTGCATCACTTGCTAAAAGAGTTGAGGCCAATATAATAGCTGTAGCTGTTAACAAGATAGGTTTCGCTCTTGTTGCAGTTGCATAAGAGATGGCATCAGCCTTATGCATACCCATATCCCGCATAAGTGAACGAGTAAAATCTATAAGTAAGAGAGAGTTACGAGAACTAATCCCAATAAGTGCAATAAATCCAATGAGAGAGGTAGCTGTTAAAAAGAATGTATCTACTGTAAAGAGATTCATGATATAGTGTCCTACAATCACTCCGATAATAGAAAGAAATGAACCAAGTAAGATGATTCCACTTAGAACATAACTTTTATAATAAATAACCATCAGCAAAAAGATAAGAACTAATGCAGCTATAAAAGCAGCTCCGAGTTCAACAAAAGTATCTAGGGTGACTTCCATCTCTCCATCCCAAATAAGTTTATAGATTTTTCCACTAGATATATCTGTGAGTTGCAAATTAAATAAACCAATTTTTTCGATTTTATATTGATTTGCAAATTCTTTTAAGATAGTATCGCGTGCATCCATTAGTGGATAGACTTGTGAAACCATATCTGTTTCTGCGAGAACATTCGTCATTTGGTGTAGATCTTTACTCATTACCAAAGGATTAGACTTTTTAGGCACTATATTTACGAGTTCTGTAATAGGTATCATCATCCCTTTTTTATTGATAAGTTTGAGGGAAGCGAGTTTTGCTCGTACTGCATCAATGTCACTAGAGGAGAATTGTTTAGACCCTTTTGAAAGTGAGAGATAGATAGGTACCTGATCATTGTAAAGATTGGAGTTTTTTACCGCTATCTGCATACCTTCAAATGAAAGGTATAAGATGTCATTAAGTTGTTTTATATTGATGCCTGAACGAGATATTTTGTCTGAGTTGACTATGACTTCAAATGTATCATAGATCTCATCTTGCATAATATCTATGTCAACTAAACCCTGAGTATGTTCAAATACATTCTCTACTTTTGTTGCAAGCTTACGAATACCATCTGCATTGTCACCATATATTTCAGCTACTATTGCTGCAAGAACAGGAGGTCCTGCTGGTGGCTCTACAAAGGATATCTTTGTATTTGGATACAGTTTTTCACAAGTATTTTGAATCACTGGACGGAGTCTTTGAACCATCATAAAAGATGGTTCAGTTCTGTGATGTTTGGGAGTAATGTTGAGGACTATCTCTGCTAAGTTTTCACTGTCTTTAAATTGACTTCCTTTGATAAGTCCAGCAAAGTCAAGGGGAGCTCCCATACCTAAAAATACTTCGGTGTTGATGAGATATTTCTCTTGTTGTATGATATCAACGACACAAGATGT
>WFMY01000241.1 GCA_015488855.1 Helicobacteraceae bacterium | reverse complement strand
GTTCACTCTCTATGAGTTGCTCAGGAATCGCTGCCATGTTGATAGCGATAAAAGGTTTTTTAGCTCTTGGAGAGTTTTGGTGGATATAGTTGGCAAAAACCTCTTTACCCACACCACTTTGACCCAAGAGTAAGATGCTTGCATCTGTTTTACTCGCTTTGTCTGCGATATGAAGAGCATCCTTCAGTGCTTTTGATGTTCCTAAGAAACCAGTAGTAGTCTTTTTCTTCGAGAAGTTTTTTTTAACAGATTTTTGTAAAGTCTGTATCTTGTCTTCTCTTTTAATGGCATTAATAAGTGTATCAATATCAAAAGGTTTAAGGAGAAAGTCTTTGACACCAAGATGTATAGACTCTATGGCACGATTGAGTGTTGCATTGCCTGTCATAATGATCACTTCATATTTACCATTAAGCTCCTTGATAAATTCTATCCCGTCCATCTTAGGCATATTGATATCTGTAATGATAAGATCAAATGTATCATCAAGCTTTTTAAGGGCATCTGTAGCATTTTTAAATGTCACTACTTCATACTCTTTGAAATCTCCCATAGAGATCTCAAGAGATTTTCTCATGTTGATATCATCTTCAACGATTGCAATTTTCACATTGAGCCCTTATTTTAAAGGGGTAATTTTAGCAAAATTATCATTAAAATCGACTTTGAAGCATTGTGTTTTAAGGGTAAGTATCGTAGTGGACTTGTTTTGAGCGTTTATAGTTTCTTCATTGTGTTGCACATCTAAACCAAGTTTATGAATATAATTAATAAATATCTCATGATTTAAAGTGATGATTTGAGATAAGTTTTTTGAGCCATTATTCTCAAGCTGAAGTGGTTTATAGCTAGTGCCGCTACATTTTTTCATAGCATGTGAAATCATGAGTGATTCATTGTAAAGTATAGCATCTTTGACAATATATCTATAAGAGATAAGATACTCACTAGCACTAAGTGTCAGTGAGTAAAAAAGTATTATTGAGCAAAGTCTGCGTGAGAAATAGTGATTTCCATTTCTACTTCGCATAGTCCCTCTTTAAAAGTTGTTTCAACAACATTTGCATTTCTTACCATTGCCCTTACTGATGTTCTTACAGTTGATCTTTTAACCATCATATTTTTAATGAGGTCTTGACCATCAATCCTAACACCTTTTACTCTTTCAGCAATCATCCTATAAGCATCTGCAACAGCAGCTCTTTTTGCTAGGGCATAGGCTTGTGCTGGTGAAGTAGTATTCATCGGTGCTACACCTTGACCTGTCACACTAATAAGTAACTCTTCCTCATCTTTTAAAAGAGGCTCAACATTTTCATCTTGAGTAGTACATACTAGAGGTTCTACCATCAGAGGTGCTGGAATGTCACCAACTGCTTGTTCGATGGTGATTGGTCCAGTCGTATCTTCAACACTTTGGATTGTCTCAACGCTTAGTAGTGCTGTAGCACTAAAAAATAGTGCAATAAGTAAACTGTTTTTCATGTTTATTCCCTTAACCTTAATTATTAAGAGAGACTAAGCAAAAGTTATTCCATCTCTGGAGTCTTTTCATCTTCTTCATCTTCTTTAGGCTGCTTCGGACATCTTGAAACTGAAGCTACCTCGTCACCTTTGACGATGTAAACTCCAGAAGTGTTACGACTTGACTTGGAGATAGTTTGCATATCTACACGGATCATCTTACCAGCTTTAGTAAGTGCCATCATATCCATCTCTCCATCAACCATTAAACAACCTACTACGAATTTACCAGTTTTTGCAGTCATTTTCATAGCTATAACACCAGAACCACCACGGTTTGTCAAACGATACTCCCCAGCATCTGTACGCTTGCCAATACCTTTTTCAGCGATAACTAAAATCTCTTGTTCATCATCACGAATGATATTTGCATCGATCACTTCATCATCATCATGTTTGAACTTGATACCACGAACTCCTCGAGTACTTCTACCTTGGTCACGAGTCTTATTTATCTCAAATTTGATACATTGACTCATCTTAGTCATAATAAAGAGATACTGGATCTCTTGATCTGCAATTTTTGCAGTAATGAGGCTATCATCTTCATCAAGAACAATAGCTTTTACACCATTGCTTCTAATATTACTAAACTCACTAAGGTTTGTTCGTTTTACAATACCATTTTTGGTAAAGAAAACAAGTGATTTCATCTGCGAAAAATCTGTAGTAGGGATGATAGACTGAATCTTTTCATCTTGTTGCAAGTTTACTAGGTTTACAACTGCCTTACCTTTAGCCGTACGACTTCCTTCTGGGATACGATAGACTTTCAACCAGTGTAGTTGTCCACGGTCAGTGACAAAGAGTAAGGTATCATGTGTATTACATGTAAAGAAGTTTTCAATGAAGTCATCTTCATAAGTAGTCACAGCGGTTTTACCTTTACCGCCTCGTCTTTGTTTTTCATACGATGCAAGTGGCACGCGTTTGATGTAACCACGGTGAGTAATGGTAACTACCATCGGCTCATTAGGGATCAAATCTTCTATGTCAATATCATCATAGTCATCTTCTATATCAGTTCTTCTTTTGTTCGTATAAGTAGCTGATACCTCTTCAAACTCTTCACCTATAATACCATGAAGCACCTTTTCACTTTTTAGGATAGATTCTAAATAAGCGATAAGTTCTTGAAGTTCTTTAAGTTCATTCTCTATTTTTTCACGCTCAAGTCCAGTGAGCTTTCCAAGACGCATATCAACGATGCTTTGTGCTTGAATCTGTGAGAAGTCAAACTGAGAAACTAGATTTTCTCTAGCATCTTCTATATTTGTACTTGCTTTGATAACTTTGATAATCTCATCGATGATATCAAGAGCTTTTTTAAGACCTTCTAAGATGTGAGCGCGTGCTTTTGCTTTTTCTAAGTCAAAAATTGTTCTGCGAATAATGATAGTTTTACGGTGATTAACAAAGTGCTTTAATATATCTATAATTCCAAAAATTCTAGGTTCTTGGTTGAGGATAGAAAGCATGATGATACCAAAAGTATTTTGCATGCTAGTTTGCTTGAAAAGGTTGTTGAGTACTATCTCACTCATCGCATCACGCTTGAGTTCAATAACAACACGCATTCCATCACGGTCTGATTCATCACGAACTTCACTTACACCCTCTATCATCTTGTCTCTTACAAGATTTGCGATATTTTCTATGAGGCGCGCTTTGTTGACTTGATATGGAAGTTCATCTATAACGATGACCTCTTTTTTTGCTTTTTGTTCTATATGTGTTTTTGCACGGATTTTGATACGACCACGACCAGTCTCGTATGCATCCATAATCCCTTTTTTTCCAAAAATGATACCACCTGTTGGAAAGTCAGGAGCTGGAACATGCTCCATAATCTCCGCCAATGTAATGTTTGGGTTTGCTAAAAGAGCTTTGAGCGCATTCATAATCTCTATAGGGTTATGTGGCGGTATATTTG
>WFMY01000240.1 GCA_015488855.1 Helicobacteraceae bacterium | reverse complement strand
GGGCACATCTACTCGCTTTTTATAGAAAAAGAAACAAGCTTCCCTCTAACGGTACTCTTGGTTTCAGGTGGACATACTCAGGTGATGGAGGTCAAATCTTTAGAAGATATTACGACAGTAGCTAAGAGTATGGATGATAGTTTTGGTGAGAGTTTTGACAAGGTAGCGAAGATGATGGGGCTTGGTTACCCCGGTGGTCCACTCATCCAAGAGTTGGCAAAAGAGGGTGATAGACTCAAATACCCCTTTACTATACCCCTCTCACAATCCCCACTCATAGCTTTTTCATACTCAGGGCTCAAAAATGCAGTCAGACTTGCTATCCAAAAAGCAACTGAAGATGACTACAAAGATATAGCAGCATCGTTTGAGCATATAGCAACAATGCATCTCACTCAAAAGCTCAAAAAATATTTTAAAACAAAAAAACCACAAAGATTTGCCATTGTTGGTGGTGCATCTGCTAACATTTACTTACGAAATAAGATAAAAAAACTTTTAGCACCATCGGGTGCATCGTTACTCCTGAGTGAACTTAAATACTGTTCAGATAATGCCGCAATGATAGGCAGGGTCGCAATAGAGATGTATGAAAAAGGGATGTTTGAGGATATAAAAAGTCTTAGAAGCGCACCAAGATCGAAGCTCTAAACTTAGGTTTTGCTGAAATTAAAAATTTATTAGTCTAAATAAGACTATAATTATCCGATTTAGTCTATACTTCTCTCAACAAAACGCATTAGCGTTAAAATTAAAATAAAAAAGGAGCCAAAAAAATGGCAACAACTAAATTCAAAGGTACAGAAGTAGAGTTATTAGGAAACGAAGTAAATGTTGGAGATAAAGCACCAGCAATCACTGTTGTAAACTCAGATGGTTTAGGTGATATCGTAGTAGGTGGAGCTCAAGATGAGAAACAACTTATCGTCGTTGTTCCATCACTAGATACGGGTGTATGTGCTACAGAAACTCGTAACTTTAACGCAAAAGCTGCCGCTTTAAGTGGTGTTAAAACTACTGTTGTATCTCTTGACTTACCATTTGCATCTGGAAGATTTTGTTCAGCTGAGGGCATCAACGACTTAACTGTTGCTTCTGACTTTAGAAACAAAGATTTCGCAAACGCTTATGGTGTTTTACTTGGTGGATCAGTTTTAGCTGGCGTTACATGTCGTGCAATCTTTGTAGTAGAAACTGACGGTACAGTATCTTACAAAGAGATTGTTCCTGAGATCACTGAAGAGCCAAATTATGATGCTGCAATCGCTGCAGTAAGTTAAGCCAAGTCTTTTTTAAAAACATCTTTCTCCAAAGATAAATTTTCAAGCCACTTGAGTGTGGCTTTTTAAGAGCTGTATGTGTCCGTACAGTCTCTTTTTCTTTCTCCTTCTGAGGGTTTTTTGCCCTCAAATATCATCTAATCTAATATTTTAAGAAAACTACTTCATCCACTTTGCTATAATATCTCTAATTTATTTTAAGGATACAATATGATTAAGAATTATTCCGTAGGAAAGAAAATACTTTCGGTCTTAGCGATAGCTACTACCTTTGCAACTGTTGCGAGCGCAGACTTTGCAAGAGTAGAGATGGGCGCTGGTGCTTGGATGCAAACACCTAGTGGATCACTTAGTTATACGGAGGGTACTACTGGTTTTGCAGATGCATCAAAAAAGACTACACAAACAAATGGGTATGCTTGGCTACTTATCAAACATCCAATTCCAATTTTACCAAACATAAGACTTGAGTATGTAAATACATTAAATGTAGGTCAATATAAATTGAACACTGCTTTAGGACAACTTCCTGTTGGCTTTTCCTCATCAAAGCTTAAAATGACACAATATGATATTGTTCCTTATTACAATATTTTAGATAATACAGCTTGGATTACTTTAGACTTAGGTGTAGATGTCAAAATTGTAAAACTTGGTTATAGAACTGCTGGTCATGATATTATCAAAGATACAGGTGTCAAGATTGCGGCACTTACGATTCCTTTAGGTTATGTAAGAGCTAGAGTTCAAGCACCACTTATGAACTGGGGTGTAGAAGCGGATGTTAAGTATTTCTCTTACAACAACAATACAGTATCCGATATGAGAGTGAAAGTTGATTATACTTTTGATTTTGTTCCTATCGTTCAACCAGCTATCGAGATAGGCTACAGAGTTCAAAAATTTGATTTAGCAAAGAGTGGGTTTGCTGTAAATACTCAGTACAAAGGTGTCTACGCAGGCCTAATGCTACGATTCTAAGCAAAGCTCGTAACTTCTAGGAGCTCGTATTTTCGCAGAAAATATGATGCCCGTAAAGTTACAATAAATGAGCTTTGCTTACACCTTTAGGTGTAATCATTCGTAACTTCTAGGAGCTCGTATTTTC
>WFMY01000239.1 GCA_015488855.1 Helicobacteraceae bacterium | reverse complement strand
GTGGAGTGATTTACGCCAAGTTGCTACTGACTTTAACCTTTGTTCATGTTGGTCTATGCCCATCAAAGATATCCACAAAAATGCAGTTGGCTCTTTTGCACTCTCCTCATTTGAACACCGTTTACCCTCTGCTTTTCATAGAAAACTTCTTGAAACCGCTTCAATCATAGTAAGTATAGTACTCAAAAACCAAGAGAATCAAAAAAGACTCACTCTCTTTTCAACAGCACTAGAACATGCAGATGAGGGTGTTGTTGTAACAGATATCAATAACAAAATTATTGAGGTCTCAAAACGATTTGAGAAGATCTATGGCTACACAGAAACAGAAGTCCTTGGTAAGGATCCAAAGATTCTCGCCTCAGGGGAACATTCAAAAGAGTTTTATAAAGATTTGTGGGAACAACTAGATACCACTTCAAGATGGAGTGGAGAGATTACTAACAAAACAAAAGATGGTGAATTTGTACATGAGTGGATAAGTATCTCAAAACTTTGCGATGAGGATGGAAAACTCCAAAACTATTTTGCCGTTTTTAGCGATATAACCGAGCTAAAAGTGACTCAAGCCAAAATCCAATACTTAGCATACCACGATTCACTCACAAAGCTTTACAATAAAACATACCTAGAGAAAAAAATTCAAGAGGGTCGCAAAGCCTCCTTACTCCTTTTAAATATAGATAATTTTAGCTATATAAACACCACCTACGGTTTTGAGTTTGGAGATAAACTACTCATAGAAGTTTCTCAACATCTCCTTAGTCAGTTTGATACTTCTTGTGTTTTTAGAATAAACTCTGATGAATTTTGCCTTGTATATGAAAACAAGATAGACTTAGAAAAAAAAGCAAACCAACTTAAAGAATACTTTTCAAACAACAAGCTCCAGATAGATAATATTGCTCTTAAAATCACCTTTACATATGGTGGTGCAAGTACTAAGAAACATCTCTTCAGAGATGCTACCATCGCTCTTAAGTATGCAAAAGATTCTGGAAAAAACAATTATCATATTTATAACAAACTTCACGATGCACTCACCACATTAAATAGAGATAAATTTATCCATTCGAGTGCCCTCTTGCATGATGCTCTTGATGAAGACAGAGTTGTCCCATACTTTCAGGGTATCATGAACAACACAACGGCTAAAACCACAAAGTTTGAAGCCTTAGTAAGAATCCGCAAAGGTGATAAAGTGATCCCTGCCTATGAATTTCTTGAGACTGCTAAACTTATGGGTCTGCTCCCTGAGATCACTAAAATCATGATAGATAAATCTTTTAAAATAATGAGTGAAAATCAATATACTTTTTCCATAAATATCACCGAAGATGACCTCAGTAAAAACTACCTTATAGACTACCTACAAGAGAAAACTCAGGAGTATCAGATAGCTACAGGAAGGGTTACTTTAGAGATACTTGAAGGGATCAGTGCTGGGTCAAAAAACGATAGTGTGAAACAACTTAAAATCCTTCGTAAACTTGGATATACCATAGCTATAGATGATTTTGGTGCTGAGTACTCTAACTTTGAGAGAGTTCTTGACCTTGATGTAGGTCTGCTTAAAATTGATGCAAAATATGTCAAAGATATTAATACAAATAAAAAAAGTTATGAGATCACTAAGGCGATGGCATATTTTGCAAAAAATTCAAATATCCCTTGTGTAGCTGAGTTTGTTCATTCAAAAGAGGTTCAAAAGGTGATAGAGGAGTTAGGTATAGAGTATTCTCAAGGTTTTTATTTCTCAGAGCCTTGTCCTTATCCTCAAGAATTTTAAAAATCTATCTTTTATAAAAGGTACAAAATGATTCAAACAAACCCAATGAAACTCGGTGTAAACATAGACCATGTAGCAGTTCTGCGTGAAGCTAGACGCGTGAATGACCCAGATATTTTAAATGCACTCAATGTCGCCTGTGATAATGGAGCAGATCAAATCACCATCCACCTAAGAGAAGATAGACGCCACATTCAAGATAAAGATGCCAAGCTTATCATGCAACTCTCAAAACTTCCAGTAAATCTGGAATGTAGTATCAATAAAGAGATTTTAGATAGAGTGAGTGAGTTACGACCGCACCGTGCAACAATTGTTCCTGAAAAAAGAGAGGAAGTTACAACAGAGGGTGGACTTGATGTTTTTCGTTTTGCTGATGAGATATCTTATGCCATAGAACAGCTGCATGACAGCATCATCCCTGTTTCACTTTTTGTTGATCCTAGCATTGAGGCGATGGAGGCTTCAAAAAACTTAGGTGCAGAGATGGTAGAGCTCCATACTGGAAGTTTTGCAAATATTTACGCTATGCTTCACTCCAACCTCGCCTACTCCAACCACTCCATAAAAGAGTTAGAGCTACCCCGTTATGAGCTCTCTTCACAACTTGACAAAGCTGTCGCAGATATCATAGCTTCTGCCAAGTATGCGAAAAAACTTGGACTTGAAGTTGCTGCAGGTCATGGTCTCAACTACTACAATGTCAAACACATGATGGATATAGTTGAGATAACAGAGTTAAATATAGGACAAAGCATCATAGCTAGAAGTGTCTTTTGTGGTTTAGCTGAGGCGGTAAAAGAGATGAAAAGATTGACTACAAGATGATAAAAAAAAAGATAGCCATTAGTGTTGGTGACTTAAACGGTGTAGGTATTGAGATAGCACTCAAATCTCACAAAGAGGTCTCAAAACTTTGTCATCCCATCTACTGCATCAACAAAGAGCTTCTGCATCAAGCCACCCAACTTCTTGAAGTAAAACTACCAACAGATTTTGCTCTAAGTGAAGTAGATGGGAACTTTGAGATACAAGCTGGTTTAGTTGATGCACAAAGCGGCAGGTACGCTTATGAAAGTTTTATCCATGCTGTAAAACTTTGCGAAACTAACGAAGCAGATGCAGTAGTAACAATGCCTATCCATAAAGAGGCTTGGATGAGAGCTGGGCTTGAGTTTAAAGGGCATACTGATCTTTTGCGTCACTATTTTAACAAAGACGCTATTATGATGCTTGGATGCCAAGAGATGTATGTGGCTTTATTTACAGAGCATATCCCACTCAAAGAGGTAGCATCTAAGATCCAATACAAAAAACTCAAAACTTTTTTTCTTGATCTAAGTGCATCACTCCCACAAGAAAAGATTGCCACTTTAGGCTTAAATCCCCATGCAGGAGACAATGGAGTTTTAGGAGATGAAGAGTTACGCATCACAAAAGCGATAAAAAGTGCAAACAAAGCAGTAGGTTTTGAGCAGTTTATAGGTCCACTTGTACCTGATGTAGCCTTTAGCCCTCAGGTAAGAAAAAACTACAAATACTTTGTAGCAATGTATCATGACCAAGGTTTAACACCGCTCAAAGCACTCTACTTTGATGAGAGTGTCAACATCTCACTCAACCTACCCATCATAAGAACCTCAGTAGATCATGGAACAGCTTTTGACATCGCTTACAAAGGTGTGGCCAATACTCTCTCTTATCTCAATGCTATAAAAAGTGCTCTATCTTTTCTTAAAAACTAGGAGTGTTTTATCCCCTTTAGCGTAGAGAGAAAAGGTTTGTTTATCTATGAGTTTAAGTGTTGTTAGATTTTGAAAAACTTTGATTTTATGAAAATATTGGGT
>WFMY01000238.1 GCA_015488855.1 Helicobacteraceae bacterium | reverse complement strand
TCTAAGGAACGCACCATGTCTGCAACAATCTCACTTGCTTCATAAATAGGTTGAAGTTCAGTAAGTTGACTTCCAATGTGAAAATGGATGCCTACAGCCTCAAGAGCATCAGAAGATTTTGTTTTAATATACATTCTTTTGGCACTGTTTATATCTACACCAAACTTATTGTCATGAAGTCCTGTTGAGATATATGGGTGAGTTTTTGGATCGATATTGGGATTGACTCGAATACTGATACGAGAGACTTTTTTCAGCTCTCTTGCGATAAGTTCCACTCGATTTAATTCGGCTTCACTTTCAACATTGATATAAAGGATATCTGCTTCAATCGCTTCACGAATCTCATCATCACTTTTACCAACACCAGAAAAAAGAATTTTGTAGGGTGCTACACCAGCGAGGAGTGCTCGACGCACTTCACCTATCGATACACAGTCCGCTCCACTTCCTAACTGAGCAAAATGTTGAATAACACTCAAGTTAGAATTTGCTTTTACTGCATAAGCTAAGATACTCTTTCGCCCTTTAAAAGCAAGCTTAAGTTTTTCATACTGCTGTGACATATAATCTAAGTCGTATATATAAAGAGGTGTTTTGTACTGAGTTGCTAATGCTTTAAAATCCATAATAATAATCCGTAAATAAAATTAAGTAATTTTACCAAAAATGTGCTTATAAGTGCCTGACCTTTGGTCAGGTAGCTAAATTTGTTATGTAGTTAAGCGGTACTTTCTCCATTGTCTCCAAGCAACTAAAAACAATATAATTATAGGTAAGACTATCCCCACTTCACTTGAGACAACTCTATTTCGGACAAACTCAGTAAGCATAAATATTATGCCCCAAAGTAGTAAGGTTGATAAGATTGCTCCAAAACTAAACAGAGAGATATTGATGTTTCTTGAACTAATAGGAACAAAAAAGAAGATAATCACTACCAACAAAGGGGCAAAGAATGGATAGATAAAAATCTTATACAAAGCACCTTTAATGGAGTCAATATTTATATTTTCATCTTTTAAAACAAAGAGTGCCTCAAAAGCATCTTCAATTGTAAAATTTACCTTACCTTCATACACTCTATCTAACATTTTAGGTCTAAAACCGTACAGTAGTTTTAAATCTTGGTGAGATAAGATAGTTATCCCTTTTGAATCAAAAGAAATATCTTGTGGTTTTTTCAATATATCTGCTTTTTTTATATGCCAATACCCATCTTCATAACGCGCCATTTTTGCTACGACTACCTCTTCAAGAGAGCCATTTTTTGCCTTAAATACACGCACACCTTCTGCTCTTTGTTGTAAAGGAAGCATTTTTGCAAAGTAGATAAACTTATCTTTATAGGAGAAAAAAAGATTTTTTGATGGACTCAGGTATTCAGCATTGCTTTTAATATTGTTTGCAAACTCATTAGAACGGGCGAAACTAGCACTAGCATGAAAAGCAATAAAAATAAAAATTATGCTTAGCGAAATGTAGATAAAGGGTTTTAATATATCTGCTTTTGAATAGCCAAGTGAATAAAAGGAGACTAATGCATTTGTTCGTATCAAAAAGATTTTAGTTGAAATCATAGCAAAAACTAAAGAAATAGGAAGAAGCATATCGACTGCAAAAAATGCTTTATACACTAAAAATATAAGGAGTAGGTTTGCAGGAAGAGTTATCTCACCAATCATAGATGAATATTCAAAACCTACTGAAAAAAGCATCAAAGCTAAAAGTATAATAAAAAAATATTTTAAAAAATGGGTAATTATATATTTATAGACTAACATAGATATTATTTTAGCTGAAATTTTTTAATTGTGTGGAGAGAACTCACATCATCAAGTGAATTTTCCAATAAAGACTCTATAGATGCACAGGCTTGATCTATCCACTCACTAAGATGCTCTTGCTCTTTTGGATTAAATACCCCTAGAACATAAGAGGTCACTTCTCCTTTATGTTCTGGTTTTCCTATCCCCATGCGTATCCGTATATACTCCTTTGAGATTCTAAAGTCAGTTGATTTAAGACCATTATGTCCACCGTCACCGCCTCCTTTTTTGAAACGAAGTGTCCCAAAAGGTAGGTCTAAATCATCATGTATTACAACAACTTCATCTATTTTATAAAAATTTTTTACTTTAACTATAGAATCTCCTGAGAGGTTCATAAATGTCAGGGGTTTTAATAGATAATGATTTTGGAATTTGTAGAGGTCTCCCTCAAAATTTGAAGAGGAAAGTTTCGTAGCATTTTGACGCCTAACAAGAGCATCAACTACCATAAAACCTATATTGTGGCGAGTAAATTCATAACTAGACCCAGGATTACCTAGACCTACTATGAGCATAATTATTTTGCTTTGATGATACTTAGTACAGATACACGACCGTCATCTGTGAAAGTTACATTGTCAACTATATCTAAATCTCTAATAAGTTTAGCATCTCCAATATCCATTGGCGTAACATCAACAACGATCTTATTTGGAACATTCTCGATAGTTGCTTTTACTCTTAAACGAGGCTTAGCAATAAATACCATACCTTTATTTTTTACACCAAGTGCTTCACCAGTTGTCTCAACAGGGATCATATAGTGAGTTGCTACACCAGCTTGTGCTACCATTAAATCTACATGCAATAATGTACCAGTTAATGGTTGTGATTCGTATGCTTGAACAACAACACTAAGTTCTTTACCATCTACTTTTACTGGAAATGCTAATGACTCTTTGTTGCGAACAGCACGGATATAATCATTCATTTTGAATGCAGCATGAATATTTTCAAGCCCTTTTCCGTAAATATTTGCAATTAGATATCCATCGCGGCGAAGAGCTTTTGTGTTCTTCGGACCAGTACTCTCTCTAACTATACCTTCTAACATATTAAATCCTTAATAAAAAATGTTTGGAATTATACAGTTTTTAAACTTTAAAATCACTTTAAGTCAAAATACTCATCGTCATCTAGCGTACTTACATCTTGAACCTCATCACTAATTTTCTTTTTCACAACTTTATCTGTGTTAAGTCCATCCATTTTAAGCTCCAAGTCAGATGCACTTGTAGCATAATCTTTTGCACGCTCTCGAGAGACAATACCCTCATTATAAAGGTCTAAAATAGACTGATCAAAGGTTTGTGATTTGTAATGTTCCCGTCCAGCTTCAATCATATCTGGTATCTCAATATCACGATTTTCTAAGATAAGTTTTACTATAGTTGGTGTCCTCACAAGTATCTCCGTCGCTGCACGGCGACCAGTCACTTTACCTGTTTTGTCTTGAGTTGGTATAAGGCGTTGAGAGATTACACCCTCTATAACATTTGCCAAAGAGAGACGGATACGAGGCTGTTCATCAACTGGAAAATTTGAGATAATACGGTTAATAGTCTCTTTGGCGTTCATAGTATGTAAGGTTGAAAACACTAGATGCCCTGTATCTGCTGCATGAAGTGCAAGTTCAACCGTCTCACGATCACGCATCTCCCCTACTAAAATGATATCTGGATCCTCTCTCAAAGATGCTTTAAGTGCTGACTTAAAAGATAAGGTATCTTTGCCAACTGAACGCTGGTTTATGATGCACTTCCTATCTTTGTGGGTAAACTCAATAGGGTCTTCTATGGTAATAATATGTTTATATTTAGTACGATTAATTTCATCTATTATAGATGCAAGGGTAGTTGATTTACCACTTCCTGTGATGCCAGTAACTAGAACTAAACCTCTCTCTTTTTGTGTAAAAGAGCTCACAATCTCTGGTAACCCCAACTCTTTAAGTGATGGTACCTCTGTAGGGATAATCCTAAATACAGCAGAAACGCCATCTTTTTGAAAAAAGAAATTTACACGAAAACTATACTTTTCGTTAAACTTATGCACAGTATCATACTCTTTGAGTTCAGTAAACTTAGCGTAGTCACTTTTAAGTATCTCTTTTGCTAATGTCCTTGACTCTTCTGCTGAGATAATACCCCCAGAAAACTGATGAATTTTTCCATCTTTTCTTGCTCGAATTACAGATTTTGCCTTTACATGAAGGTCACTCCCACCAAAGGCTATCATCTTTTTTAAATACTCATTTATCTTATCACGCTGTACAAAGTCGTAAGAGCTAAAATCTATCGCTTGTGAACTCATAAGCTCTCCAAAATTTCTCTAAACGCATCTTCAAATGCCACTAAACCATCACTAATCTGAGCATCTAAAACAGCTTCGAGGTCTATTCCCGCATCTTGTATTTTTTGCATGTGAGCTGTAATAACACTTGCAGATATGGGTAAAGCTTCTTGAGTTTTTCCATCTTTAACAAAAGCTTTAATGGTATCAATGGGTGCTGTATTGATGCTATTGTACGCTAAAAGTTTTTCTATATAATAGTGTGCAGGTAAGGCATCCCCTTTGACCCCTGTACTTGCAAAGAGTGTACGACAACCTGAAACATCCATCTCCATAATTGTGTTGTAAATATCTGCTGAATTATATATACCCGCTAAAGAGACCTCTACGCCTGCCCTAGCCAGATCCTCATCAATGGCACGATCAACTCTTGAGACAAAAATACTAATAACTGTATCTACCTTCTTACCAAACTTTTTGAT
Source organism: Helicobacteraceae bacterium (assembly GCA_015488855.1). GTDB lineage: Bacteria > Campylobacterota > Campylobacteria > Campylobacterales > Sulfurimonadaceae > Sulfurimonas. The sequence continues at coordinate 4,689 of WFMY01000238.1, read as the reverse complement.
ACCTCGTGCAAATGCCTCAGCACATAAGATAGCCTGTTCTTTTTTAAAGATCAATGTTGCATTTACTGCTATACCAACAGAGACTAAAGCCTCCATAGCTTCATACCCTGCTTGTGTAGCTGGTACTTTTATCATAACATTAGGAAGCCCAATATCGCTATGGAGTCTTTTACCCTCATCAATAGTGGCTAATGCATCATCACTTAAAAAAGGATCAACTTCTATACTTACATACCCATCATCATCAGATTTATAAAGTGGCAATAATATTTGCGCAGCTTTTTTAATATCGTAAATAGCCAGAGCTTCATACTTCTCTTTGGGAGTGAGTGTTGTTAATCTTGCCAATTGCTCTTGATAGACAGGTGAATTTAAAATTGCATTTTTAAATATTGCTGGATTTGAAGTAGCACCATTGATTGTTTGAGATTCTATCAACTCTTTAAATTCCCCATCAAGGTAATCTCTTTGTATAAAATCAGCCCATAATGAAAATTTCAAATCTTTAGCATACATCTATTATCCTTTTGTTGCATTATAGCCCAAGTTTTTTGAGATTATTTTTAAATTGACAAATCGAGTGCTAATTGTGAGCAAAAGTTGCAAAAAGCTTAGTAAAACCAAAGTAAAAGTATCGTAACTAATGAAATAGCTTTGCAAATCTAAACTGATTTTTAGGTCATAAAGAGCATCATCAAGGTAAGGCAATAAGTATAAAGTTGCGACAACAATAAAGGTATTTACAAGAACGCTAAAAAGACTCACTTTTTTGAGAGAAGCGATGAAAAAGAAGACAACTAAACAAACAAAATATATCAAATAATACTCACTAGAAAACAACCAAAGCAATAAAAAATTACCTAAAAGTAAAACTGCTAAGTTTATGATGATATATCTTTTTTTACTTTTATTACAAAATGCGTACCTAGATGCGAACTTGTAAAAGTGATCTCACCATCAAACTGTTTTTGAGCTAACATCTGAGACATGTAAAGACCTAAACCTGTTCCATTTTTACCTTTAGTGCTAAAATATGGATCAAATATATTATCAGCATCCTCCTCAGAGATTCCATCTGCATTGTCAACTATTGATATATATATGTACTCACCTTTAAGCTCAACATAGAGGATGATTTTTGCTTTTTCTCTCTTTGCTTGACTCAATGCATCAATGGCATTGTTGAGGATATTAAGTATCATTTGAACAAGTTCATTTGCATAAGTAACAACTTTAATCTCAACATATTTACTGATGCTTATCTCTATCTGATTTTCTTTTATCCTTGGAGTCACAAAATTGACCGCTTTTTGCAAAAGTTCATGTATCTCGATCTCTGTTTTTTCCTTTTTCGGACGAAAGAATGTTTGAAAATCATCCACTGTATCTGAAAGATACACCACTGTATCGCTTATCTCGTTGAAAGCCTTATCAAGCTCTTCATCACTAATCTCTTGACCGAGCATCTTCTTAAACTGCAGATTTGATATGTTTAAAGTGACCGTAGAGAGTGGTTGCCTCCACTGATGCGCAATCATACTCATCATCTCACCCATAACAGCTTGTTTTGACTGAGCTGTCAGCATAGAATCTTTTTTTTTGAGTTCTTGGTACTTACGCTCTAAATCAACTCTTTGTCGAGCTATAATTTCTTGTGCTTTTAGCATCTGTACCTTATGCATATATGCCATAACAGTTATTGTGATGAATACAAATGCTATATATGAGACCTCAAACCAACTATGAGAGACCTCTACAAATGGCTGAAAGGGAGCAATCAAAATTATCCCTGAGGTAAGAAGTATCCACTTTCCTGCAGCATGAATCTCTTCTAAATAGAGCAAAAAAATTGGGTATATATAGATCCAAAGAAATTTTAAATCTTCTATCTTGTAGGCATAATAAAGATACATAAAAAAAACAAAAAACTGTATTACCATAATTCTAGCAATAAGTTTATACTTATTAGCATCAGCTCTGTATGAGAGATACATAATAGCATTCAATACCAACATAAAGATCTCAAAGTAAACAACACCCCCACCAATTTTATATATGATGTTATTTATTAGTCCATACAACATACCTAAAGTAGATATAGAGATTAATACTTTAATTGTTGCATCATTGTTTTGCTTTGCATTTTTATCTTGAAGCAAATCATCTACTAATTCATTTTTCTTTTCAACTTCACTCATGGTAAGTATATTTTCTCCAACATCTCATTATATTCACTTTGAACTTTACTATCAAGAGTGATTCCACCACCGCTCTTGTAAAGCAAGCCATTTTCAGTCTTTTGTATAAAACGGATCATCACACCACTATCGAGTGTTTTGCCATCATATACACCAAAAACTCCAGTATAAAAATCACGCTCATAATTTTCTACTGTTTTAATTATACCCAAAGTTGACTTTTTTGGAGTTCCGCTAATACTTCCTGCTGGCAATAGTGCCTGAAATATGTCGCCAATCTTCTCATGCCAATCCTTTCTAAGTGAACCGCTTATATGCGAACTCACTTGGAGTAACTCTTTATCTGAGGTCTTAAGTTTTGTAATATAACGAAATTTTTGTACTTTAACATCTCTAGCAACTATGCAAAGATCATTTCTAAGTAGATCAACAACCATCACATGCTCAGCCATCTCTTTTTCATCATGAAGTATTTTCTCTTTTGCATTCTCTATACTCGCATCAATAGTACCTTTCATAGGGAAAGTATGAATCATATTGTCACTAATCTGTATAAATTTTTCTGGCGAAAAACAGATAAATTCATCTTTGTATCGTAATTTATAATGTGCATTCACAGAATCATAAATCTCTTTTAATGTTAAATGAGTTTTTATAGGAGTAGCTTGTGTCAGGTTAAGTAGATATGTTTCACCATTCTTTATCTTCTCTACAACAAAGTCAAATTTTTTTTGATACTCTTCAAGAGTAAGCGGCAATTTTTCAAGTTGATATGAGTGTTGCTTGTATTTATATGTTTCATCTATACTAAACTCTACACCATGCTCAGCTATTTCAGCTAGAGGGATAACTATAATTTTCTTTGCCTCAAAATCACTCATGAAGAGAAAGGGGGTTCTCTTTTTCCCAAGAGCATTAAGTGTCTCAAAACTCAAACTACAAAGTGCCTATTTAACTGCTGTTATCAATTTTTTCAAAACTGCCATTCTTATGGAGACACCATTACTTACTTGCTCAAGCACCTTGCACCGCTCATCCGCAAGCAAGGCATCACTTATGTCTATATTTCTATGCACAGGTCCAGGATGTAGTAAGATAATATCTCTATCACCGACCAACTCCTCGGTAATACAAAAGTCACTTGCATAATCTTTTAACGATGCATAACTTTGAGAAGAGTGCCTTTCTGTTTGCGTTCTTAAGCTCATTATCACATCTACTTCATCTATGATCTCTTCTAAAAAATGTGTCGTTTGTAAGGAAGTTTTTGGTAAAAACTGAGGAGGTGCGACAAGGATTACTTTCATTCCAAAACGACTTAATAACTCAATATTTGAATTTGCTACACGGGAGTTTTTTATATCTCCTACAATAGCAATTTTTTTACCTTCTAAGTTTCCAAAATGCTCTTTTAAAGTAAAGAGATCAAGTAAGGCTTGAGTCGGATGGGCATGTGCCCCATCTCCAGCATTGATAATTGATGCACTTGTATGATTTGAAAGTATCTTTGGTACGCCTGAGTTTTGATGCCTTACTATGATGGCATCTGGACCCATAGCATCAAGATTCATCGCAGTATCTACGAGTGTTTCACCTTTTTTCGTAGAACTTTTTGCTACATCCAAATGTACGGTGTTTGCACCAAGCCTAGTTGCCGCTATCTCAAAAGAACTTTTTGTTCGCGTTGAGTTTTCAAAAAAAAGTGTTATGATGAGTTTATCTTTTAGATCACTAAAGAAACCACCCTTTGAATACTTTTTCGCATCCACTAAAAGTTGTTCAATCTCTTGTTTTGTAAAGTCATCAGTACGCGTTAAATGTTGCAATTACAAACCTTTTGTTTTACAAATTATACAACAGATCACAAATTTTGTCTATATCTTGAAACACTTTCATCACCTCAAGATCAATATCTTTAAAATATCGCCCACTCATCTCTTGAAAATGTTCATCATTATCTCTACAATTAAATACTACAGTGTGTTTAATCTTCCTATCTTCTAAAAGTTTTTTAGATAAAAGTGTATCATTGATACAGCCCAATGCACAATGCGTTACTAAGAGTGCATCCGCTTGATAATACTCTATCAAATCCACCATCATGTGCATCTCATCTATGGGAACGAGTAAACCACCTGCCCCTTCAAAAACAAGGACATCACAAAGGAGTTCAAGCTTTTTCACACTGGCATCTATTTTCTCAAAATTTAACTTTTGAGCACCACTAGCGATGTAAGGAGCGGCAGCTAATCTATGTTGGATGGGAACAATAGCATCAAGACCAACACTCCTAAACTCAGGATTTAGCTCTCTGACACATTGAAGCAACTCTTTACCATCAGGACAATTCCCATCAATAACCCCAGTTTCAATGGGTTTTATAACACCAACTCTCAATCCCCGTCTTGCCAGCTCTTTTAGAAGAAGTTTAGTTGTGTAAGTTTTACCGATATCTGTATTTGTCGCTGTAATAAAAATTCGTTTTGCCATA
>WFMY01000237.1 GCA_015488855.1 Helicobacteraceae bacterium | reverse complement strand
TTTTTTATGAATTTAGAGGTATGTGCAAAGTTATGGATTTATATACCTTTTATCATACATCTGCTATAATGAATCCAATGAGAGATATTATAAAAAAATACCTGCCCTATATGAAAGACTATAAATTACAGTATATTATTGTATTTATAGGAATAATTTTAACTGTTAGTGCAACTATATCGACAGCTGCAATTATGAAATATGTAATAGACGATATGCTTATAGAACAAAAAAAAGCTATGCTGTACTTGATTCCAATGGCTTTAGTGGGTATATATATATTCAAAGCTATTGGAAGATATATCCAGTCTGTTTATATGAAGTACATTGGTCAACATATCATAACAAGATTAAGAAAAGAACTTTTATCTAAGATTATAAACCTTGATATGAGTTTTTTATATCTCAATAGAAGTGGTGAACTTATCTCTAGAGTCACCAATGATATCAATAGAATTCAATATTTTGTAGCCAATATGTTTCCTGAATTATTTAGAGAACTCTTAACTGTACTTGGGCTTTTAGGGTATATTATTTATCTGAACCCTCGACTTGCATTTTTTTCTCTTATTGCTATCCCAATTGCAATATATCCTCTCTATTATGTTGCTGAAAAATTAAAAAAATATTCCAAACGCTCACAAGAAAAGAATGCAGATGTAGTCGTAAGACTCACTGAGGTCTTTAATAATACTGAAGTGATTAAGGCAAATGCGACTGAAGAGTTTGAACTGGAACGATTCAGTAAACAAAATTGGCAATTTTTCAAGATAAATATGAAATCAGCCTATGTTGGCGATATTGTTCCACCTGTATTAGAACTATTGGGTGCTACAGCTCTTGCACTTATTATCTATGTAGGCGGGAAAGAGACATATGAAGGTCGTTTAACTCCTGGAGAATTTGTTGCATTCTTAACAGCTGTAGGGCATTTTTTTGATCCTATAAAAAGGATTGGAGGAATATATTCAAAAGTTCAAGATGCCTTAGCAGCAAGTGTAAGGATTTTTGATATAATTGATAAAGAGAGTAGGATTGTAGATGGCACCAAAGTATTAGATAATGATATTGAAAGCATAGAGTTTAAGGGTCTTAAATTAAAATATAATGATAATTATGCATTAGATAATATAAATCTTACAATAAAAAAAGGCTCCAATATAGCTATAGTTGGTGATAGCGGTGGTGGTAAATCAACATTTGTAAATATGCTTTTGAGATTTTATGATCCAAATGAAGGAAAGATTCTTATAAATAGTGTAGATATCAAAGAATTTACACAAAAATCATTGAAGCATCATATCTCTTTAGTCTCACAAAAGGTGTACATATTTCAAGACACTTTAGCCTCAAATGTTGCTTATGGACAAGAGATTGATGAAGAAAAAGTCTATAAAGCATTAGAATTGGCTGATGCGATTGCATTTGTTGCAGAGTTGGATGATGGAATATATACAGAAATGGAAGAGTTTGGTATAAACCTTTCTGGTGGTCAAAGACAAAGAATTGCAATAGCAAGGGCTATATATAAGCACTCTTCTTTATTGCTTCTTGATGAAGCTACATCCGCTTTAGATAATGAGAGTGAAAAAAGAATTCAAAAAGCATTGGATAGTTATGCAAAAGACAAGATTACCATCACGATCGCACATAGATTAAGTACGATTGAGCATGCGGATAAAATCCTAGTTATGCAAAAAGGAAAGATAGTCGCTTCGGGAACACATAATGACCTGATAGCTTCAAACAATATATACCAAAAGCTATCTGGAAAATTAAAATAAAGAGAAAAAATGAGTTTTATAAAGACATTACAAATTGCAAAACAATTTTCATCTAGCGCTTATGCAGATGAAAGTCTAAAAAGCAGAAGGAAGCAAGAGCAAAAAGCTATGTTAAATGCACTGTTTTCTCCTGCTTTTTCTAGTAGATGGTTTCAGCTATTAAAAGAGGATAGATTTAGGGATTATTTTTCACATAGAGATCAGTTATATATGAAGCCTTATAGACCTTACATAAATACAAACTGGAATAAAGACAAAACTGTTAAAGTTATTGGTGACTCTATAAAATTTTTAGAGACAAAAACAAATTTTACTGAGGATTTTAAAAACTACAAAGACATACTTTTAGCAAATATACCTTTAAAAGATAACACGACTGCATCTTTAGTACTTCATTATGATTATAGATTACGAAAAGAGGGAGAATTTACGATTTCACTAAAAAAAGATGATAACAGGATTATCTCTTTAGCATTTTCTATAGAAAGAACAGAAGAAAATGATTTCATCGCATGTGTAGGTTGTGTACAAGGACACTCTGTTGCTAATGAAGATCTCACGAAAAATATACATAAACTTTTATATGCTATCAGACCAAAATCATTTATAGTCTTTGTCTCTCAAAAACTTTTTGAAGTTCTTGGTTGTAGCGATGTGCTCTTTGTTGATAATAGCTCAAGACCACATACAAGAAAACATTTCATCAAACTACCATGGATTCACGATATTACCTTTGATAATGACACAACATGGAAAGAGTTAGGTGGAGTACCTGTTGAAGGCGGTTGGTATAGATTTCCCTTAGTAGCTCAAAGAAAACCACTTGATGAAGTAAAAAGTAAAAAAAGATCACAATACAAAAAAAGGTACGAGCTTTTAGATGATGTCTATGCTCAAATAGAAAAAGCAGTCATCAGACAACCCATAAGCTAACTATAAACACACTAACAAAGTATTAGATAATAAAAAGAGCTATATAGGGTAGAATATGAAAATTGGGAAAATAAAGGTGCAAGAGCAAAAGCTAGGCTTTTAGTAGAAGGGTCTGGATACAGAAGTGGTTTTGCTAATGGAAAACAAAAATGAGAACAGTAATATTAAAAA
>WFMY01000236.1 GCA_015488855.1 Helicobacteraceae bacterium | reverse complement strand
TTAGCCACAGTCACATCTGTACTTTTTATCTGCTCTTCATCTATACAGGTTATACCCATATTTGGTTTTGTGGCATCTACTCTTGAGGCTATTAGCTCTGCTGCTGTTTTATGTGTCACTGCATAATGGAGTTTATTTTGAATGTGCTGAATAAATCGTGTGGTCTCACTCCATGATGGATCATAATCACTCGCAAGTGTAAATATTTCTCGCACTCTCAGATATATTCGCCTTTCACTCGCACGAATATCTCTAATACGCTCGATTAGTTCATCAAAATGATCAAGTACACTTGAACCGGCAACAGGAGGATTTTTTAGCCTCTCATCATCCATGGCAAACCCTTTGACGATATACTCTTTTAAAATAGAGTTTGCCCATTTTCTAAACTGCACACCGCTTCTGCTTCTCACCTTAAAACCAATGGCGATGATCATATCGAGGTTATAATACTCTATATCTCTTTCTACTTCTCTATTGCCCTCTTTTTGAACTGTTCGGTAATTCCGAACAGTTGAGTTTTTATCTAACTCTTCATCTTCAAAAATTGCTTTAATATGTTCACTAATAGTTGATTTTGATTTACCAAAGAGTTCACAAAGTTGCTTTTGACTAAGCCATAGTGTTTCATTTTCTAGTGTAACTTCAAGTTTTGTTTTGCCATCTTGGCTTTGATAGATTAATATTTTGTTCATTTGAATCTTTCTTAAGCATTATAAAGGTAAGTGCTTACCAATATATCCTATATAAATTTTCTCCTCTTTCTCTAAAAAATACATTCTGTATCCATTTGAGAGATTTTTGAGATGATTATCAAAATATACTTTTTCTCCCTTTATAGTAAACATTCTAAATTTTTTTAAATCTGGATCGTTCTTTACGGATTGGCTCTCTCCACTGTAACTATATTCCGTAATTTGTTTTTTACCACTGTCAATATCTCTCAATATGCCTATAGCTTGTCTAAAGATAGTAGTATCCATTGCTTCAATTTGCTTTTTGACTTCTTTAGAAAAAATAATTTTTTCAGGAAAATATATTTCACGTTTTTCCCAAAAATTCTTTTGAGAAATTTCAAGCTTTAACTCATCCTCTATTTGACTAAAAAATATTTCGTGAGCAGACAGATGTCTAGGTGTAGACATATGACGTACTGCTATATCATCATTATCCCTAGTAATATGAATGAAATCCTTATCCCACTTTTCATACGATCCAAAACTAACTGCTATTGTATTCCACATATCGCAACATGCTAGTCCACCTATAAAGAGGTCGTCCCCATTATAAGTATAATGTTCACCTAATATCTGATTTTCATCTTCTTCATCCTCTAGCAATGGAGATTGAATAATCACAATCCCATTTGTTACAAAACTTCTTACTCTTTGCTGTAACTCTTTATATCTAATCTGCCCAAAATATTGAGGAAAATAAATACCTTGAATAATCTCAAACTCTTTAAATTCTTTATCCATTCTCAAAGTCTTCAAGTTTCTTTTTCCAAGCGAAGAGAGGCATTTAAAAAATTCAACAAAGGAATCATCAACTCCTTCAGCATTCATAAAAGGCAAAGAAAGTTCATTAAAAACAGAAAAGTTTACCATAGCAGTTCATCTAACCTATTATCCCACTCATCAAAAAAACCTTTAGGCCACTCTTGATTGATTCGCCCATTTTCATCTATTCTCAAATTATCCGCGATAGATTCTAATGAGTTTTTCTCTTTTCTGAAATAATAAACCTGTGATTGTTCAGGTTCTATCATCTTCTTTTTTGTTGCGACTCTTAGTCCATTAAGAAAATGATCGCTATGCGTTTCTATGATAATCTGTACACCATTTGCCGCTGCAATAGCACATAGTTCTGCTATCTTTGATTGCCCTGCTGGATGTAAATGTGATTCTGGATTTTCGATAATCAGTAAGTCCTCTGGTTTTGCTTTTAAAATAGCTACTATGATCGGTAATACATAAGTCACACCAAAACCAATGTTAAGTGGGCTAAAATCATTAGTAGTAGTCTCTCCATAAGTATAGCTATAGGTTAAATTAACATTTTGAAGTTCTTCATATACTTGAGCTTTGACTTCAATACCATCACTAATATTTCCAAGCCACAATGAAACATTTTCAAGTAATTGTTCTGTTTTACTATCAGGATGCCTTAATGCCTCTATTGGCATTTTTTTATGTCTATTCGTGGCAAGATAATGTGCTGTATATTCCCCTCGTATACCTATGAGATTTTTCTCTATATTCTCATCTGAAAGTTCATAAGTAATACTTGGAGCAATACGATCTGTCGAGATATATTGAAAGTCATCATTAAATAGACTAAAACTTTCTTCTGATCCAAGCAACGGAAAATTTGCTATCATCTTCAAGTCTTTATTATTAAAGACAAAACTACTATTTCTTTCTGTTGATTTCACCTCTATCGATATATTCTCATCAAATGCTTCCTGGAATAAAATATCTCGTTTATTTCCAAGGTCCAGATACTCACCTTTGATATTTACAATAGGACTTCTTGCCATATTTATTCTATTTTCATTTTGCTTGAGCAAAAGAAGTGTTTGAATAAAGGATGATTTACCACAACTATTAACTCCTGTTAAAAGCGTAATGCCACCAAGATCTAAGGTTATATCCTTTAAACTTTTAAAATTTTGAACTCTTACACTATCAATCTTCATTTATTACCTCTTTTATCATTTGATTCATAATTTCAAATCTAGTCTCTATAGCACCTTTACTACTAGTCCCTTCAGTAATTGATTTAAAAAAATCACTCTGCTCATTTCTCATAAAAGTTATAAGTTTTTCTTTAAACAGTTGCTTTTTTTCTAAAAAAAGAGTTTTATCTGATATCCCACTAAAGCAAACTGTAATCACATCAAAAAGTGATCGATTTAAAGTATTTGTTCTTTTGTCATCAGCAATAGAACGACTAAAATGATGATTTTTTCCTAGGATTTCTTCTGAAAACTCTAATGTATCAAGAAGTGTATTTTGAAGATTTTTCAGTTTCTCTTCCTCTGTATTGTCAAGTTTTTCCATAGAATCATCTAAAAATTCACCCATATTGCTAAATGGAAAATCTACAGAAGCATTTGGGGTTAGCTTAAATGCAACAAATCTTAAAATCAACTCTCTATCAAGCATTCGTTTGGAAGGGACACTAACTACTCTTTTAAATATTTCTTCATCAGAGCAATCTCCCAAAAACTTAATACCATTTCCTTTTTGGTTTAAAGCTTGCCTAATCTCTTGAGCATTAAGAGATAATCCTCCTGTATTAATTCGATTAAAGATGGAATAGCGTACCTTTTTTGGAGTTTGTGCCTCTATTTGATAAGTAACTACTTGTGTCTCATCTATAATACGCTTGAGATTTCTCTCTAAATCATCATATGATTTACCATCAAGTTCTTTTAGAAACTCAAGATTTTTGAGTTTTAACTTCTTTTCCACAACAAATTTTTTAATGGTTGACAACCGCTGTAACCCATCAACAACAATCCATCTATCAGGATTGCTCACATCAAAATAAAAAATAGGCAAAGGCAGCTTAAGCAAAATAGATTCAATAAGCCTTGACATATTAGTAGGACTCCATAAATTTGCATGCCTCTGAAAATCTGGATTAAGATCTACTTCTTCATATTCAAGGCGATTAATTAGGCTAGAAAGAGAGATTATTGCATTGGAAATTTTAATATCTTTAGTAGAAAAAGGGTCAGTAATATACCCATCTGTCTCCGATTTAACAATATCTTCTTCTATCTGTATTTGATTATCTTCCATAAAAAAACTCCTTGTGAATAATTATATCTAATTTATAGCTCATACTATTTTCGCCTTCCCGGTCACCAAACTATCTATCAAAGTAGCCTTATACTCTTTGAGTCTTTCCATCTGATTTTGTTGTAATAGTATAGTCGTATCTATCTTTCTTGTTTGCGTTTCAATAAACTTTACAATTTTTTCTTGCTCTTTTATTGAGGGAACAAGTACCGGTAATCTTTTAAAATCCCAATAGCTTAAATTTTGTCTCAATCCTGTACCAAATTTATAAAGCACTTTTGTAATATCTAGCATGTGCAAATAATAATGCAAATATTCTGAGTTAAAGTGCTCAATAACATTTAAATTCAAATATGCGCTAGTAATAATTCCATCATTTCTTGCAATCCCTGTTCTGAGGCTTGTCTGATCATTCTGAAGATCCATACATCGAATAATAATATCTCCTGGCTTAACTATCTGATATGTTTCAAATGATTCTGGTACAAGTCCCGTTAGTTTTTCTTTTGCTTTAATAATAATTTTTCCATAACTAAGAGACAAAACTTGATCTTCTAGCATTCCAATATTTTTAGTCTTATTTTCCTTATAGACTCGAAAACCTGGCAAGACTTCCCAATGCTCTGGCACCTT
>WFMY01000235.1 GCA_015488855.1 Helicobacteraceae bacterium | reverse complement strand
TACAACTTCTTTGTTCTTTTTTAAAGCTTCTTCATTAGAAACTGCTTGTGTTTGAATCTCTATGAAATTTTTTAATTTTTTGTTTGTTGATATATTTGATACTTCTGAAATAAATTTCTTTTTTGTCTGGAGTTTGTCATCAACATTAAAAATAATTCGTAATTTTTTTACAACAACATCTGAGTTATCTAATAGTTTATCCCCAATAAAACCCGCTTGTATATTTGATTTTACTTCATAGATAGGTGTTTTCACAAAAGCATAAACAAGTGCTGCAATAGTAATCAAAACAGTAACAAACACAATTGTGCTTTTGTATCTAACAATAACTTGCCACAATTCTTTCAAATCAATTTCATCTTCTTCAATCATGTTTTTCATTTAAAACTTTCACTATAGGGAATTTAAAAAATATTCTAACCAATATATACTTAAACTATCACTACAGGGAATTATATTGTTAGAACATATTGAAATATCTCAAGAAGAATTAGAATCATTTTATACCTTTGTAGCTTCAAAGGTTAAAAAAATACGCAAAGAAAAAAATATCACACAATTGGATTTAGCACTAACAATCGGACATAAATCTGTTAGCACTATAGGAAAGATAGAAGCAGGACTAGAAAATAAACATTACAATTTAGAACATCTTTATAAAATTAGTAAAGCACTTCAAGTAGATATAAAAGAGTTTTTTATTCAAGAATCCGAATAACCGAAGAGGTATTCTCAAAGATACGCTTTACTCTATCTTGCCAAAGGTCACCGAACTCTTTTATCTCAGAAGGCTCTGCTTGTCCACTCATCATCTTTTGCATAAGTGGCTGCATCTCGGGGCTTGGCATCACAGAATTGGGGTCATACATTACCTCTACACTTTTATCTAAACTTATACTCGTAAATTTTGCACTTGAGGAGATAGGGGCATTGAAATCCATCAAAGAGTGTCTTGCAAATTTTCCTGCTAAACCCTTAAAGCCACTTTTATCTGTAGCACCTGTAATCTGTGAGACAACATTCCCAATAACTCCAGCAACACCATCTTCTAAGTCCTCTTTAAACTCCACTTTTATATCCCCTCGAATTGCAGGTTTATCACCATAAAGTGCCTTAAGTGCCTCTTTGGTTATAAGATATGCTCCAGATACTGTTGGGCAAGAATGTCCAGCTGACTTTACAACATCAATATAATTAAATTCATACAGACCCATCTCAAAAGCACCGAGAACATTTGAGAGAGGATCTACAACTTTGATAACTTCTACATCGTCAAAAAAACTTGGATAACTCATAGTATATTTTCCTTTTTAAGAACTTTTGCACTTAGCTTAAGAGTATCACTCATCAGCTCAAATTCATCATCAATGTCTAAACTCTCTATGCTTATAACTTGAGAGTTTTGTGACACTTGTGCAAAGCCTTTTTTAACTTTAAATTTTGGATGGGATGATTCTAGCATTTTTGTTAAGCTTTGAACTTGATTTTGCGCAGTTTTAAGTAGATTATCAATAGCATAAGCATAATTTTGTTTCAAAGATTGTATCTCTTGGAGTTTTTGTGTTATTTTAGTATCTATAGAATTTTGGGCATAAAGGCTTTTGAGATGCTCTATCTCTCCTGATTTTACCTGTAACTTTTGTATGATGTGTGTAGTAAACTGATTTGCGATTGTATCTAAATATTGCAATAGCTCATTTGTATCTGGCAGACACATCTGCATCGCAGCACTTGGAGTTGGAGCTCTTAGATCAGCGACAAAATCGCTTATCACGGTATCTATCTCATGTCCAACTGCAGAGATAATTGGGGTAGATGCTTTGTAAATAGCATCTGCTACTATCTCCTCGTTAAATGCCCATAGGTCTTCTATGCTTCCACCACCACGCCCAACAATGATGATATCATAAGCTTTTGTATCTGCAAGTTGTATCGCTTGAACTATGGAGCGAGATGCACTCTCTCCTTGGACTAGAGCATCATAGATATCTATCTCGATGTTTCGATATCTATTTTGTGCAACTTTGAGCATATCTTGAAGAGCTGCACCTGTAGCAGAGCTGATAAGAGCTATCTTTTTTGGAAATCTTGGGAGTTGTTTTTTAAGCTCCTTAGCAAAATAACCTTGAGCCTGTAATTTTTGTTTGAGTTGTTCATATGCCAGAGCGAGTGCCCCTTGTCCAGCTGGCTCGATACTGAAACAGTTTATTTGGTATGTTCCACGAGGTTTATAAAGAGTAATAGCACCATCAAGGATAACTTTCATCCCCTCTTCTAAAGTAAACTTCAACTTTGAAGCATTGCCTCTAAACATCACTGCACTAACTGCTGAGGAACTATCTTTGAGTGTAAAATAGATGTGCCCACTATTATGAAAAGTGATTCGAGAGAGTTCTCCCTCAACAAAAACACGGGTGAAGCTTGTTTCTAAAAGAGTTTTGATTTGTTCATTGAGTGAAGACACATTAAGAGTTTGCATATATAAATCTAAACTATAGTCTTAAATTTCTCATAAAGTTAGCTGCTATAAGCTCACTTCTGTTTTCTAGTTCCACTACAAGATCTGGTTCATACATAGAGTTAAGTGTAGCACTAAATAGCTCTAACCATCTTTGAAATGCTTCTCGAGAGAGATCTTGAAGCTGCATATGTGGAGCAAAAGGACTTCCTTTGTATGCAAAGTCACCCAAGGTAATAGAAGCCCAAAAATCTGTTATCGTATCTAAGTGTGTTGCCCAAACAACTCCTGATAAATCATCACCTAACTTACGAATAAAAATCGGTCCAATAAGCTTATCGCTTAAAACTGATGTGTAAAATTTTACGACCATCTTTCTTAAATTTATTCTGTTAAATTCACTCTCAAGCATTGTTGACCTTTAATATTTTATAATTTTTTAGCTATTAACAGCGTAGAAATATCCATAGAAAAACTTTTTGTATAGAGCATCTCAAAGCCTGCAGCAACAAGTTCATTTTGCATATTTTTAACTGTTGAGAAACTCTCTATGGAATTTGGAAGATACTCATAAGCTTCAAGATTTTTAGAGATAAAACCGCCCACTTTAGGTAAAATTTTATTTGTATAAAAGTTCATAATCTTTCCAAGAGATGATGGGTTTTCATTTTTCATAAACTCCAAGATGACAACTAAACCATCTTTTTTTAGCACACGATTAAACTCTTTAAGTGCATCTTCTCTTTGGACAACATTACGAATACCATAAGTGATACTTAAAATATCTGCTGAAGCATCTTTAAGAGGAATATCAGTAGCTGATGCTATATGGTAATTAAACAATGGGTACTTCTTTCGTGCTACATCGACCATACCAACAGAGGGGTCAACACCGACTATCTCCCCTATAGCGATCCCATTCACTTCCGCCCTACTTCTCCAATACTCCATCATATCACCAGTACCGCAGGCTATATCTACGATCTTATCAAGTGTATCATTTGCACTAAATTCATACGCCATGTCACAAGCTTTTCTTCTCCATGACTTATCAACACCCATACTCATAACACGATTCGCTGTATCATAAGTTGGCGCTATATTATCAAACATTGATACTATTTTTTCTTGTTTTTGCATTATTTATTTAACCTTTTTATCCACATAATTATATCTTGCATCTCTTGATATATATTTAAAATCTCAAACTCATCTTCAATCTCTTGGATTCCTGTTTTTCCACCAAATTTTGGAGCGATGAAAACAAGATAGATATCTACAATATCACGAGTAAGTTTGTACATCTGAGACCCACCCTCAATCATGATATTTTTATACCCACTTAAAGCATCCAAGTTATCTGAGATGATAACTTTTCGATCCTTTACATTAAAAAGAGGGATAGTTTGGTCAAACTCTTTTTCTCGTGAATATATGAAGATGTCAGGAGCCTTAGCATTTGCAAGTCTTGCATCAAGTGTTGGTCTATCTTCTCTTACTGTATCGCCCCCAACAACCATCAAATCACAAACTCCACGCATTTGATGCACAAGATGCCTAGAAGATTTTGAAGTAATTATACCTTTATCTAAAGTGCCATTAAGTCTCTGTGCCCATTTGAAAAATATAAAATTTTTAGTCTGAAATTTTTTAAATGGCTTAAGAAGTGCATCGCACTTATCTTTACATACACCAGTTTCTACTTTAACACCTGATGCACTTAATATATTGTTTCCTTTTGATGCTTTAGGATTAAAATCTTCACTTCCTACATATACTTTTGAGATAGCCAATTTTGAGATAAGAGCAGCACAAGAGGGTGTTTTACCCATATGTGAACAAGGCTCAAGCGTTGAGTAAAGTGAGCATTGTTTAAAGATACTCTTATGATGCGCTATGAGATAATCATGAATATCACTTGAGACACTCAAATCTAATATAGAAGAATCATTTGTAAGTTTATAGTATGCTGATTGTAAAGCTAAAACTTCTGCATGTGCAAATCCAGCTTTTTGATGTGCTTGGACACTGAGAATCTCACCTCGAGATCCTACAAGACAGCAACCTACAGCAGGATTGGGATAAGTAAGACCTTGATACCTCCACGCCGCATCAAGAGCAAGTTTCATATAAAATGAATTATCACTTAGAGTTACCATTCAAAATATGTTTTTGCTTTAAGTATTTGTGAATAATCTATCTCTTTGTATTCTTCGTCATCTAAAAATATTTTACTATCTTCTACCTTAAGCAGAGTAGCTTTCACTTTGATTTTATCCTGCAATACAAGTGACACTTTTTCACCAATTGAGAGAGAAAAGTGCTTCAAAGTATTTAATTTTCTCTCTATACCAGGACTTCCTACTTCAAGACGGTAATCACCGGAGACTGGAGGAGTAACATCTAAAAGTGGAGATATCATGCGACTAAGATTTGCACACTCATCAAGTCCTACTGAGGGGCGTTTACCATCAACCATCTCAGAGGAAAGTACACTGATACGGTAGATAGTTTCTTCAAATTCACTTAGTGTTGAGATATCATAAAGTTCCATGTTCACTGATTTTACTAATGATTTTATATCAGATTCTAAACTCATGATTAATCCTTGGCAATTTTTTTAAAAAGTTCTTCTAGGGTTTGTGTTTTTTTTAACTGATCATCAAAAAGAAATGCAAGTTTTGGAGATTTGAACCAACCTTGATCTTTAAGACAATAATTTTCAATAATCGGTCTAGCTTTACGAAGTTGCTTTAAAATTGTTCGTTTTTCTTCATCAGTAAAGTAAGAAGGATCTATATATACTTTAGCGTCACTACGCCCTTTAGAACATTTTACTTCAGTAATGTCTATCTCATGTAAACGCTTATCATTTAACTGGCTTAAACCTTCAGGAATCAACTCTTGCAAAATTGATTCTGTCCGTTTTATCTTAATCTCGGCTTCACTGCTCATAATATCTACTCAAGATTAAAGAGAAATTTTTTGCTCAACACGCTTAAATGTTTCGATAACATCACCAACGATAACATCATCATAACCTTTGATGCCAACACCACATTCATAACCATTTCCAACTTCTTGGACATCATCTTTGAAGCGTTTGAGTGATGTAAGTTCACCCTCGTAAATAACCACACCATCACGGATAACACGAACAAGTCCACCACGGATAAGCTTACCATCCACTACAGTACAACCAGCTATCATACCTTTTGGTATTTTGAAAGTATCTTTAACATCTGCTTGACCAGTGTTTTCTTCATTGTATTTTGGAGCCATCATTCCTGTAAGCATACCAGTCACATCATCAAGAAGTTGATAGATAATAGAGTAGTTTCTAATCTCTATACCTCTTTGTTTTGCGAGGGCTTTTACAGAACCAGTTGGACGAATATTGAAACCAAGAAGTATACAGTTTTCACTTGCACTTGCAAGCTCTACATCATTTTCAGTGATACCACCAACACCAGCTGAGATAACATTGACCTTGACCTCTTCATTTCTAAGTTCATTAAGTGAAGTTCTCAGTGCTTCGAGTGTACCATGAACATCAGTTTTAAGGACAATTTTAAGAGATTTAAGTTTACCCTCTGCTATCATAGAGGTCATATCTTCAAGCGTTGACTTAGTTGAGTGCGAGAGTTCTTTATGTCTGTCGTATTCATGCCGTTTCATCGCATACTCTTTTGCTTCTTTGTCACTAGCCATTACACTCAAAACTTCGCCAGAAGATGGCACTTCACTTAAACCTGCCACTTGTGCTGTATGACTCGGACCAATATGTTTTATCTGCTTATTGTTTTCATCTATAAGTGCTTTAACACGACCATATGAAGATCCACACACTACATAGTCTCCAACTCTAAGTGTACCATTTTGTACTATTACCGTTGCAACTGGTCCACGACCTTTTTCTAGTGAAGCTTCAACAACAGATGCTTTAGCCATAGCTTTTTCATTTGCTTTAAGTTCAAGTACTTCTGCAGTTAAAAGAATGTTTTCTAGTAAATCATCAAGTCCCATACCACTTTTAGCAGATACAGGGATAAACTCTACATCACCACCCCAATCAGCAGGATTCATATCTAACTCAGCCATTTGACCTTTTACTAAATCTGGTTGTGCTGTTTCTTTATCCATTTTATTAAGTGCCACAATAACTGGCTTTTTAGATTCTTTTGCAAGCTTAATAACCTCTTTTGTTTGAGGTTTCACACCATCATCTGCTGCAACAACAATGACAATAATATCTGTTATATCTGCACCACGCTGTCTCATCTGAGAGAATGCCGCGTGACCTGGAGTATCTATAAATGTAATCGCTTTTTTATTTTGCTCAATAGTATATGCACCAATATGTTGTGTAATTCCGCCAGACTCACCCTCTACTACCTTTGCATTACGGATAGCATCTAAAAGTGAAGTTTTACCATGGTCAACATGTCCCATAATAGTAATAACAGGTGGTCTCGCTGTCGCTTCTAAATCTTCTTCGATATCTTCTACTTTTTGTGTAAACTCATCTTTAGGATCAACGATAGTCACTTCTACATCAAATTCTTCAGATAAAATTTCTATCTCATCATTACCCAAAAAGTCATTTTTAGTCATCATCATACCAAGATCAAAAAGAACCTTGATAATATCTGACATTGGTCGCTTAAGTTTCTCAGCAAACTCGTACACACGAATATCTTCAGGAATCTCTACGAAAGTTACGAGCTCTTCTTCTTGGGTTGCTTTAACATATTTTTTACGCTTGTCACGAGAAACTCTTCTTCCTCTTGGTGCTTGTTTTTTATTTGCATTTCTACCAGCTGGTTTAGGAGCTCTAGGTTTTCTTGGTTCTTCTACAGGTAGAGGCGCTCTCTCTGTTGAGTTTAAATCTAAAAGAGTCACTTGATCGCTCATGTCCATAGATACCTCACTCATAGAACCACCAAAGATATCTATTCGTTGACCTTGACCTTGCTTCTTCGTAGTCTCTTTTCTTTGTTTATTCTTTTTCTTTGAAGCAAGTTCTTCTAGAACTTCAGCACTCATCTTTCCATAGGAAGAGACTGATGCTTGCTTCGTTGGAAGATTGTAATTTTCTTCTACTTTTGGTTTTCTCTTTTTCACTATTTTTAAACCAGATTTTTTAAGCTTAGGTACTTGAACCATTTTTATGCCAGCAGTTGCTTTAGATTTTCCTGCAACAGGCGTTATTACCTCTTTTTGTGCTGTAGCTTGCTTTTCATCTTCAATCACTTCATCTTTTTTGAGTTCTTCTTTAATTTCTTCTTTTTTTACTTCAGTTTCAACTTTGATAACTGCTATGTTAGTTTCATCTATTTTAGTTTCATCTGTAGCTTGAACTTCTTCTTTAGGAGCTTCTTCTTGTTTAGAAACTTTTGCAGGTTTTTTTTCAGCCTTAGGTGCTGCTACTTCACCATTCATAATGTAATTCATTATTTTTTCAGCTTGTTCCATGCTTACGGTACTTTGAGCAGATTTTACTTCTATACCCATCTCTGTTGCTTTATTTATAACTTCTTTTGAAGCAATACCCATTTCTAGTGCAACTTCGTGTACTCTAACTTTATCTATCATCAGTGATGATCTCCTTTAGTTTATTCATTAGTTTATCTTTATCGCCACTTTTACACTGGCGCATTAGTGAGCGAGTTAGTTTTTTTTCATCTTTTAAACAACTAGCGCACAAATAAAAAGTTCTTCCAACTCCAACATATCTCTCCAATGAGCCTTCGCTACATCTGAGTCTTAGGAGTTCACTTTGAGATTGTTTATCTCGACAAGAGACACACATTCTAGTTATATGATGAAATTTTTTTGCCATTATATCTAAAACTTACTCTTATTAATAGGCTAACGCTCTATTATTAGACCATTATTGTCAAAATCTAGTATTTTAACTATAAAATCTGGAAATTTCTGCTTTAACTTGTTAGAAATCATCGCCGTATCCTCATCATATGCCATATTGAAAAATGTTGAACCACTTCCTGAGAGTGTACTCATCAATGCACCACTCTCATACGCCACTTTTTGCACTGTAAAAAGCTCTGGCAATGTTTTCATCCTCGCTTTTTGGTGAAATCTATCATGTGAAGCAAGTTTTAACATCTCCCAATCTTCATTGAAAAATGCAGCGACACTCAGTGCTGAATGTGAAAGGTTATAAACAGCATTATCTTTAGAATAAGACTTCGGTAAAACTGTTCTTGATTTAGAAGTATTCATCTGTTTGTTTGGGATAACGACTATTGCTTTTATATAGTCTGGCAGATGTTTTTTTTGAGAAAAAACCTTATTCTTTTCAACAGTTGCCGCATTAAATCCGCCCATGACAGCAGGTGTAATATTGTCAGGATGGGATTCATAAAAAAGTGCATGGTTGAGGATTCTTCTTTTTGAAACTCTGATTCCCGCTGCTTCATGTGCTGATGCTATAGCACTGACAATAACAGCAGATGATGAACCCAAACCTCGCGACATCGGAATTTGATTGTAAAATGTAAATTTAAAATTTTGTGATTTATCTGTCAATCTTTTGTAATGGTCGTTAAAAATACTAATAAAAAGATTATTTCCTTTTAAACGAGGATTATTCTCACCCTCACCCTTGATGGCTACACTAAAAAATTTTGATGGATGAAACTCTACTCTATTGCGAAGGTTTAACGCTAAGCCCAAAGAGTCAAAACCTGGGCCAAGGTTGGCAGATGTTGCTGGTACACTAATGTTCAATCTTATTCCTATCCAACTGCCCCAATACCATAAATGGGGGTTGATTCTTTTGTAAACTCATCATACTCAAGCACATCATGAAGCTTAAAACTGCATATTGGTACATTTTCTAATCTTTGAGTTTCTATTTTAGTCGTAAGTTTAACAAAGTACAACTTTGCTATCGCTTTTATGGGTTGATTTTTGTTGAAATAAAAAGCATCTCTTGCATAGAGTGGAACATTATTTAAAATAGATAAAGATTTTAAAAAAATATAGGATACTTTTATAGCCATAAAACTTCCAGGACCATTTGCATAAAAAAGATTTTTTATCTCATATTTAGCCAACAAATCCTCAAAAATCAAAGGTAAAGCTTCTGAAGATTTTTCATCTGTCTCTACGCTATCTATAAGCTTATTATCTTTATATACCCCTATGAGTATTGGACTTGATAGAGCGATAACTACTATATCTACTTTTTTACGCATATGCCTTTTCTAACTCCGCAGTTTTTGCTCCAACTAACTCAACAACTTCATAGTTGTCTGTGTTTTTGAGAAGCTTTAGTGTAAGCTTGTGATTGAGATTGTGACTCCCGGCTAAAGCTTCATAGTTACCTATAAAGTTCATCCCAATAAGACTCATATCTCCTATAGCATCCAATATCTTATGTCTTACAAATTCATTTGAGTAACGCAGACCTTCTGGATTGAGAACTTTTTTTTCATCAAGCACTACTGCATTTTCTAGTGAGCCACCAAGTGCTAAACCTTTGGAACGAAGATACTGCACTTCATGTAAAAAACCAAATGTTCTTGCACGCGATATCTCCTCTTTGTAAGATTGTTTTGTAAACTGCAAAGAAAAATCTTGTTGTTTAATGACTGGATGTTCAAACTTAATAGTAAAGTCATATTTCAAATCAGGTGAAGGGGAGAGCTTTACATACTTCTCACCCTCTTGTATCATCACCTCTTTTTTGATACGCATCACTTTTTTAGGTGTATCTAACTCACTAACTTGTGCTTCATCTAAGAGCATACAAAAACTTGCACTACTCCCATCCATCACTGGTACTTCATCAGCATCTACAATAACTTTTAAATTATCTATACCATACGCATACACCGCAGAAAGTAGATGTTCTATCGTAGATATAACATAACCATCTTTCCCTATGACTGTTGCCATTTTTGTATCGACCACATTAGCTGGGATGAGAGGGATAGAAACATCAACATCGCTACGGTAAAAGACAATACCACTATTGGATTCTAAGGGTTCTAACCTAAGTTTTACTGGGGAGCCTTTATGAAGTCCTATCCCCACGAGTTCAACAGATTTTTTAATTGTTGTTTGGTACATTTTATTTATCTCCTAAACAAATGAGGTACATCATTTATTGGTTCTTTTTAATGATAACTTTTGCTTCATTTATAATTTTCTTAATATTTAAATCTATCCATGTTTGATCCATCCATTCAGCTGGACGAACCTCTATCCCTTGAACAAGGACACCAAAATGTAAATGATCTCCCATAGCATAACCTGTTTGTCCAGTTCTTGCTATTATCTGATTTGCATTAACAAAATCACCCTCACTTACGCTCACACTTGAGCAATGTCCATAGAGTGTATAAAGTCCTAAACCGTGATAAAGAATTGGCATATTACCATAGAGTCCATTAAAGTCAGAAAAAACAACATCTCCACTATTTTGTGGTCTAATATCAGCTTGTGCTGTAGAAGCCAAGTCTAAACCTAGATGATATGACTCACTTATATATTTTCTTTTGTAAAAATATTTTCTATGATCCCCAAAAGTTGCAACAACTACAGCACCTTTGAGGGGTTTCATTTTTTTAATATTGAAGGTTGAGATCATACTACTTGGAACTTTTGATGTTATTTCATGGATAAGCTTTTCATTTTTTGCTCGGACATTTTCATTAACAAACTTAAATTGCTCAAGTGGATTTGTTATCTCTTTATCCTCAAAAAACCTCTCAGCCAACTCAGCAATTTTACCTTTTAAAAATCTATCAGATATTTTTATTTTTGATATTTTATAATTTTTTTGTTTGAGATAAAGAGGGATATAACTTTTAGAAATATTTCCAGCATAATCTTTTGCTACAACCGTTGCACGGAAAGCTTCTTCTGTTACAGGCCAAGCAAGAAGAGAGATAAAGTAACCCTCTTCGTAAAAGGGTTGTGGTGTAAATTTTTTTCCAAAATTTGTATCTATATAAATCTCTTTTAAATTTTCATCTGACACCTTAAAAACAACAACAGCAGAACCACCTTTATTTATCTTGTAAGAGTGTGCGATAGTGATTAATTCTGGTTTTTTCTTATCTATTTTTAGCTGAAATTCTTTCATAGTCTGATTTCCATTTAAAAAATTCCATTTGCTTGCATCTTGGGCTACAACAATAATCTTAATCTCTTTATCTTTGTTGGAGTACGCAGCTCTGGGTGGGTTTATAAGGATATTAATAGATGTACTTCTTGTTATAGGCATTTCCGAGTATAGCACTGTCTCTTTTGTATTTGTTTTAAGTAGAACTTTATATGCTTTTATTCCACTTGTATCTTCGATATGAAGTTTTAATGGTTTTTTAAAATTCCAATAACCATTTGTATCAAGGATTACACTTGGTGCTATTCTTTCAAACATTGGCGATTGATACAAATAGTATGCTCCACCAGCCAGCAACAAAAGTACAAACAATATACCAAATGATGAACTACTTTCTCTTCTTCTTTTCAACTTATTGCCTCTTTCATTATTTCTTCATTTTTATATCTCAACACAGCTATTTCAACTGTTGGTAGACCTAGAGCATCACAAAAGACTGCCTTTGCATCATCAATACAAGCTCCGCTTATGCTTAAATCTTCATCTTTTAACTCAAAAACTGCTTTTGTTGCATTTTCTTGAAGTTTCATCTTTGCCAACAAGAGAGACTTCAGCCTTAAACTTGCTAAAGATTGAGAACAAAGCAAATTTGCATTACAGCTAAGAACATCAGCTTTATTCTCTATAAGTATCTTTGCCATAGCAAACATTGTACCATTGACACCTCGAGTAAATCCTTTTGAATAATCAAGTAAACCAGCATACAAGGATGTCGCCATCTTTATATTTAGAGCAATCTTATTGACCTGCATATACTCAAACAATGCTAATGAACTAAAAATATTTATCTCATAATCGCTTGAAGATGGATAGATGCTTTTTACCTTATCTACCCAAGGTAAAAATGCAAGATTCGTTGGAAAATCAATTTTAGAAGTATAGAGCGAGACTTTTTTATGCAACTGCAATAGATATGTATAAAGTGCATTTGCACTGCATAGGCAATCAATACTAAA
This sequence comes from Helicobacteraceae bacterium, assembly GCA_015488855.1. Classification (GTDB taxonomy): domain Bacteria; phylum Campylobacterota; class Campylobacteria; order Campylobacterales; family Sulfurimonadaceae; genus Sulfurimonas. The sequence continues at coordinate 2,788 of WFMY01000235.1, read as the reverse complement.
ATTATCTGGCAAAACGATTACTATGTGCTTGGCTTTGTCAATCTCTTGTTGGTTCAATAACAATCTTACTTCTTATATTTTTCGCAATTATACTAGCTTTTTTGTTTGTTTGTTTGGTAAACATAGGCTAAAACCTCAGCAACAGCTTTGAAAAGTGAATCAGGTATAGCTTTATCAACATCAACCTCAGCATAAAGACTTCGTGCTAGCGGTGGATTTTGTACAATTTGGACACTATTTTCTCGAGCAATTTTTTTAATTTGTTGTGCAATATTATCTTTACCTTTTGCAATAACTATAGGGGCATGACCTTTAGATTCATCATATTTGAGGGCTACTGCATAGTGGGTAGGATTTGTTATGACGACATCTGCATCTGGGACATCTGCCATCATCCTTTTTCTTGAAGCCTCCATTTGGATTTGTCGGATTTTACCTTTGATGAGAGGATCCCCTTCCATATTTTTCATCTCATCTTTTATCTCTTGTTTTGACATTTTCAAACCATCAAAATACTGTTTTCTCACTATGATTATATCAATAATAGCAAAAACAAAGATGATAAAGAGCATCACTAAAGCGATAGTTAAGACTTTCTCTTGCAACCAATCAAGCTGATCACCTAGACCAAAAAGTGCCACAGTAGGGAGCTCCATAATAAAATAGAAAAAAAACAAAAAGCCAACACCAAGTGTAGTAAAACTTTTAAAAGTTATTTTAACACCCTCAATAACTTTTTTCATGCTAAATAAGTTTTTCATCCCCTTAAGTGGGTTTAGTTTACTAAATTTTGGTGCTATAGCATCAACAGTAAATAAAAAACCAAATTGTGCTATGGCTGCTACGACACCAGCTATAGCTACAGAAAGGGCAAGAGGTAATACAATAAGAAGAAATTCACGCATAGTTACAAAAGTTAACCCAAAGAGCATCTCTTTATCTATACCATTATCTAAGATACTAAAATAATATTTAAATAAGAAAATCATGTGTGAAGCCATAAAAGGAAAAAGAAGCAAAAGTGCCAAAATCGCTACAAAGAGAGTAACAACACCAGAAGCATCCTGGGATTTTGGAACATTCCCCTCCTTTCTGGCGTCTTCTATCTTTTTGGAGGTGGGTTCTTCTGTTTTTTCAGCATCATCAGCCATTTATATCTCCCAGAAGAATTCACAAAAATCTATACTTAGATTTTTCTTTAGTGCCATAAAAGTTTATTTTATTTTCATTGAGATGTCTATCCAGTTAGCTTGGTGCATCATCGAACCACTACTGATAGCGTCTATCCCAGTTTGTGCGTAGGATTTTATTGTCTCTAAGGAGATATTTCCACTTGCTTCAAGTGCAATATGCTTGAAATTTTCTTCTCTGTATTTTACAACCTCTTTGACCTCAGTAGGCGACATATTATCACACATTACGATATCTGCACCTGCTTCAAAAGCGAGTATTGCTATCTCTAAACTCTCAGCTTCTACTTCTATTTTTGCTGTAAAAGGAATTTTTGTTCTTGCTTTTTTTATATACGCAGTTAAATTTTCAATAGTTTTAAGATGGGTATCCTTTATCATAAGACAATCATCAAGTCCCATTCTGTGATTCACCGCACCACCAACCCTACTTGCATACTTCTCAAATATACGAAGTTGTGGTCTTGTCTTTCTGGTATCTAAGAGTTTAACACCTAAAGGTTTTATGAGTGATGCATAACTATTTGTCAGAGTAGCTATAGAACTTGCATGTAAGATCATATTGAGCAGAGTTCTTTCAGTTTTTAAGATAGTATGTGAATCAGAATGGATAATCGCCAATATATCCCCTTGAGAAAAGTGCTCACCATCTTTTTTGCCCCATAAAATTTCAAAACCCTCCAAGTCTCCAAGAGCATCTGCATAAACTTGCCCAGCAAGGACACCATCACACTTCGCAATAATATCTGCTTTTACTTTTATGGCATCTTCAACCAATGCATATAAATCTCCACGACCGACATCCTCGGCTAAGGTACTTTTTACAAATTCTTTTATCATAATGCTAACATCCTGTCTAGGGCCACTTTAGCCCATTTTTGAGTATTTTTATCTACATGAATCTCATTGAGTGGCTCACCCTCATCAATAGATTTTAAAGCCAAATAAAGATCATTTAAAGTTGTCTCATTCATAGTTGGACATTCTGGTTTTGTTGAACTAAGAATATAAGTATTTTTAGATCGAAGACGATTAACCATATTGAACTCCGTGCCAACTGCAACTTTTTGATCCTCTGGTAACTCTGTAATATATTTAATAAGCTGAGAAGTTGAACCAACAAAATCCGAAGCATCACAGATGGCAGGATCGCACTCTGGGTGTGTTGCTATGAGAATGCCTGGAAACTTTTTACGATAAAACTTGATATCATCTACACAAAAGAGCTGATGCACTGAACAAAAACCATCAAAACAGATGATATCACTCTCTTTAAGATTAGTTCCATCACCAATAACACAAGATTTGAGTCCCATTTGATTTGCTATGTTTTGACCTAAGCACCTATCTGGAACAAAAAGAATTTTTTTGCCCTCTTCTAAAGCGGTTGTGATGATTTTTTTAGCATTAGAACTTGTACACACAAGTCCACCCATCTCCCCTACTCGTGCTTTAACACCAACATCAGAGTTTATATATGTAATAGGTAAAATATCTTCATCAGGTATCCCAGCAGCATTTAAAGCTTTTACAGAGTCATTAAACTGTAAAGAGTCTATCATGGATGCCATAGCACAACATGCAAGTTTTGGCATCAC
>WFMY01000234.1 GCA_015488855.1 Helicobacteraceae bacterium | reverse complement strand
TTCTCAGTGATGATAGCCTCAGAGTGACCTGATCCAAAACGAACTATATGCTCTATCGCTCCCTCTACCCCATCAACCACTTTGATGTTAAGTATATTTGCAAGGTACTCGGTATCGTAGTCTACATCATCTGCATCTGCTACCTTTATGATGCTCTTCGTTTGTGCACATCCTTTAAGCTCTGTATGTGCTTTATCAAATTCAATTTTAAGTTTCGGTAGTGCATCTTGAGCTATTGCTTTATCAACAAGAAGTGTTTCCATCGCATTGCACACACCAGGTCTTTGTACCTTTGCATTGAGAGCTATTGCAATGGCATTGTCTAATTTTGCAGCTTTATCTATGTAAGTATGACACTGCCCTTTATCATGTTTGACAACACTTACAGTAGCATTCTCACTTACATGTTTAATGAGCCCTGCTCCACCACGAGGGATGATCAAGTCAACATATCTGTCCATCTTTATGAGCTTATCTACACCCTCACGAGATGCATCGGGGATGAGAGCAATCATCTCTTTTGGAAGATTATTTTGTACAAGGGTTGCTTGAAGCACTTGAGCTATTGCTTCATTGGAATTTTGCGCTTCTTTTCCACCTTTGAGTACACATACATTTGAACTTTTAAAACACAGTGCGGCTGTATCACTTGTAACATTTGGACGAGACTCATAGATGATCCCAATAACCCCAATAGGGATACTCACCTTTTCAATCTTCAAGTCATCTTCCGTTATCCAACCATCTAAAACTCTTCCAACTGGTTCTTTAAGTGATGCTATCTCTTCTATTGCCACTGCCATAGACTCTATGCGACTCTCATCTAAAAGTAGTCTATCCATCAAAGCCGAAGAAAGATTGTTCTTTTTTCCTGCTGACATATCAAGAGCATTCGCCTCTATAAGGTTTATAGTATTACTTCTTAGAGCCTCTGCCATTTGATTTAAAATTTTATTTTTTTCTTTACCACTTAAAGCATTCAGCACTCTTGCGCTCTCTTTTGCTTTAGTTAAAAATTGTTCCATATTTACTCCATCTTTTTGTACGAGAATAATGATGTTATAATATCATAAAAAATTGGAAAAATAATGCAAACAATCACTTTTATAGGAAATGGCAATATGGCTTTGAGCATTGCAAAAGGCTTAGTAGATGAATACAAGATAGAAGTAGTTGGTCGTGAGATGCAAAAGCTCATTGAGTTTGAAGATGCACTTGGTATAAAAATAGAAAAATACCTCATAGATAATTTTGATATAAACGCTAAAACAATCATGCTGTGTGTAAAACCCGCAAATGTTGAAAGTCTAGGTCTAAGACTCAAAGGAAAAGCGAAAGTAATCTACTCTGTTTTAGCAGGAACTGCCATAAAAAAACTCAAAGAGAATCTCTCTAGTGAAGCGGTGGTAAGAACTATGCCAAACCTTGCAGCAAGTGTTGGACTCTCCATGACGACACTCACAGGTGATGAGAATTTTCAAACTCAAGCACAAGAGCTTTTTAGTGCTATTGGAACAACAAGATGGCTGAGTAATGAAAAAGAGTTAGATATTGCAACTGCCTTGGCTGGAAGTGGTCCTGCTTACTTAGCCCTTATCGCAGAAGCTTTAGCTGATGGTGCAGTCAAACAAGGTCTCAAACGCGATGATGCCATGGAGATTATGCGTGGTCTTTTTGGTGGTTTTGGTGCTTTGATCCAAGATATCCATCCAGCTCTTTTAAAAGATGGCGTAATGAGTCCAGGAGGTACAACTGCCGCAGGCTATGCTGCTTTAGAAGAGGGTAATGTAAGAAGTGCCTGCATCGATGCTATAGACGCTGCTTATAAACGCGCTACACAACTTTAATTAGTCATCTTTTGATAAAAAATTTAGACCGCGGCATACTTTTTATGCTCCTAAGTGCCCTCATCTCTGCTTTTAATGGTGCTATAACGAAGATACTTTCAGATGATATGAGTGCTTTGGAGATTGTATTTTTTAGAAATATTATTGGCATAGGACTTATACTGTATGCCTTAAAACTCAGACCGCCCAGCTTGCAAGGTGGTAAAATTCATCTACTTTTTATGCGTGGTTTATTTGGTTTTATAGCTATGATATTGTTTTTTTATACCATTACAGTGATACCCTTAGGTGAAGCAATAACACTCAATAAGACCTCCCCATTGTTTGTATCTATCTTAGCATTTTATCTCCTTGGTGAGCATCTTAACAAGCGAACAATTCTTGCACTTCTTGTTGGGCTAGGTGGTATCATACTCATCACTAAACCCTTTGGTATGAGCATCTCTTATGAGTATCTCTTAGGGATATTAGGAGGCTTTTTTGCTGCCCTTGCTTATGCAACCATCAAAAAGATAAAAGAGATCTATGATTCTCGCATTATTGTTTTATCTTTTGTAGGGATAGGTACTCTTATTCCAGCCATCTTATTTAGCATATCTCCCTATCTAAATGCTCCCTCCTCACTAGAGTTTTTATTTCCAGAGTTTATACTCCCTCTTACTCCAAAACTTTGGTTACTCATAGGGTTCATGGCTATTATCTCGACTCTTTCACAATGGTTACTTACAAAAGCATACTCTGCTTCAAAAGCAAGTATTATCGGTGTGATTAGCTATACCAACATACCATTTGCCATAGGTTTTGGTTTTTTACTTGGAGACAAATTTCCAGATTTTTGGACTTTTTGTGGGATAGGACTTATAGTCCTAGGTGGAGTGTTAGTGAGTAGGGCTAAGTAGTTTCAAAATCTCTTTGGATATGTCTTGTTTATCTATGATTGCACTATGAACTATATCTTTATTAAAGAGCTCTTTTATCATAAATGGTATGTCTAAATTTGCCTCTTTAGATATAGATTCTAAAGCAACTATATCTTGTGCATCTTCTTCACCAGTGAGGGCATTGGCAATAACTGGAGAAAATTTAGTCCATTCAGCTGTTGAGTAAGCGATAGTTTTGATACTTGGGTCACTGCATGTTTCATAAGATTTCAGACATGTTGCAGTATGGGGATCCATAAGATAAGCATCTGCATCAAAAATCTCTTTAATATATTTTTTACCCTCATCCCCTGTACAAAAATCTGCATCGAAAGATTTTTGTAAAGCATCAAGTTCCTTTGAAGTTAATTCATAAAACTTATTGACTTCAAGGTTATTCATCAACTCTCTTGTGCGAACATCACCAAACATATCAAACAAAATTCTTTCAACATTTGATGATTTTAGTATATCCATCGCTGGGGAAGTTGTTCCCACCACTTCAGAGTCTCGTAGATCATATTTTCCAGTTTGAATCAACTTTGTTAAAACATTATTTTCATTTGAAGAGATAATGATTTTTTCAACTGGTAAGCCCATCTTCGAAGCATAATACCCACCAAGAGCATTACCAAAATTTCCACTTGGAACATTGAGATAAACTTTTTCACCCTCTTGTATAGCACCTTGGCGTACTAACTCTAAATAAGAATGAATATGATAAATAATTTGAAAAATGATACGACCAAAATTAACTGAATTTGCGGCAGATAAAAAGGTATTGTGTTCTTGCAACGAAGCATTAAATTCTTCTGAAACTAAAAGCATCTTTAATGCATTTTGTGCATCATCAAAGACACCATGAATCCCTATGACTTTCAGATTTTCAGCGTCCTCAGTAACCATTTGCAAACGCTGAACATCACTTGTGCCACCATCAGGGTAAAGACAAGCCACTTTGACATTAGGACGATTTTTAAATGTTTCTAATGCTGCTGGACCAGTATCACCACTCGTAGCTGCAAGTATGAGATAATTTTCACCTTTTTGCTGAGCAATAGAAGAAAGAATGGCTCCAAAGGGTTGCAATGCCATATCTTTAAAAGCACGAGTTGGACCATGATAAAGTTCCGATATATATAAGTTTTCTTTTACTTTAACAACAGGGACAGGATTGTTTGCATCATCAAAACTATCATAAAGAGCTAAGGCCTCATTGATCAC
>WFMY01000233.1 GCA_015488855.1 Helicobacteraceae bacterium | reverse complement strand
TATGGCTCATCCAAAGGACAATTAGAAAAAGGCACACTTGACTTCGTTGAAAAGCATTGAAGCTACTAGTAGCTCCTGCAACTTTTCGCCTTGCAATTACACCTTTTTCTAATTGCTGGCATATTGAGGTTTGCTGTAGGATGGCAATAGTGTGAGTTTATTATGAAAAAAGAGGTGGAGCTCTGGAGTGATACTCGTTGGGAAGAATCTCTAAGTGAAGTGACACAAGTTTGGTAATAATGCCCTCAGATCTGTTATCTATCTGTGAAAGATAAATAGCATCACTCGGCAAGTCAGCATTAAGAATATTTGACTGAACTACACATACCTTACAATCATCATGTTGCAACAAATCATCATGATGATGCATAGAACCCGCAAAACTAGCGAGTAAAAAGATGATGGCAAAATATTTTTTTAAAAACTTGGTTGTCATAATGAAATTATATCATTTTATTTTTTATAAGTGCCTGATGATAGGCACTTATAAACTAATTTATATCTGGTTTAGGAGTTGTGTTCGTAGATGCAGGAAGCATTGGGACTAGGAGGTGAGGCTTTCTTCCATCAAGTGCTTTTAAAAATGTAACGATTGAACTTGCATCTTTGTCGTTAATCTTCATACCAAGTTGGATTCTTCCCATCTCTATAACTGCTGCTTTAAGTGAATAAGTTCCCCCATTGTGAAAGTAAGGTGCTGTGCTGGAGAGATTTCGGAGTGTTGGAACTTTTACAAGTCCATTTTTATCACCTTTGAAATCTCCTTTTGCATACTTATACTTTGCAGTAATCCCAAATGGCTGCATAGAACCACCAAGAGCTACACCATTGTGACATGTTGCACACCCTTTGTCTATAAATGTTTGCATCCCTTTTTTCTCAGCTTGACTCATAGCACCCCAGCATCCGTTCATAAAGTCATCAAATCTTGATGGTGTAACAAGTGTACGCTCAAAAGAAGCGATAGTATCTGTAATCTTTACAAAATTAATCTTCACATTTTTACCATAAGCCTTTTTAAATGCTTTTACATACTCTGGCATAGAATTCACAGTTTTTACAACATGTTCTTTTGTTGCTGCCATCTCAGGAGCTGCTTGGATAGGACCTTGTGCTTGTTTTTCTAAGTCTGGATCACGACCATCCCAAAACTGACTATCTGCAAATACTGCATTATAAACAGTAGGGGAGTTTAAGTTATGTGGATTTGTAGTCCATTTATGCCCAACAGCAGCACGAACACCATCTTCACCACCTTCTGATAGGTTATGACAGAAATTACAAGAGATGAGTCCACTTTTTGAAAGTCTTGGATCAAAGAAAAGTTTTTTTCCTAACTCAACTTTCTCATCTGTAATAGGATTTTTAGGGTTATCTATAAGTTTATATAACTCTGTTTTAGATTCTGGTATTGGACTAAGTCCTGCGTTTGTTGCAGTCTCTACTAATGAGCTAGCCATTAAAGATGCTGTAGTTAAAGTAGCAAGTGCGATTGATTTCATTTTATGCCTTTTTTTGATTTATGTGGAATTATAGTATAATAATTCTTAAAAGATAATTATTCTTATTTGACTTTTATTATCAATTTAGCTATAATAAGACTATGAATTATGAAACACTCTTAAAGCAACATCAATTAAAAGTAACACCTCAAAGAGTTGGCATCTTAGAGATGATGGATGGTGCTGGACATATAACTATAGAAAATCTTTTTGAGCAGATAAAAAAAAGATTTACATCCATATCTTTAGCGACACTCTATAAAAATATAAACTCTATGTTAGATACTTCGCTTATAACAGAGGTAAAAGCCCCACGCTACAAAACTCACTATGAGATTACAAAAGAGTCTCATGCACATTTTGTATGCACTTCATGTGGGCAACACAAAGATATAGCATTTGATATGAATACCCTTTGTAAAAACCTTGTAGATGAAATCACTTATGAGGTAGCTACAACATCGGTTATCCTTTCAGGACTTTGCCCTAAGTGTAAAATACTCAAAAAGATGCTATAATTTTGCTTATAATAAAAAAAAGGTCAGCTTATGAAAGTATTTTTCTCTCTTCTCACACTTAGTTTTGTTTTATTTGCATCAACAGATACCGATGCCTGTAAAAAATGTCACCCTATCATCTCCAAAGAGTTTCAAACCTCGATGCATAAAAAATCCACTATCTACGAAGACAAAGTTCACAAAGCAATCTGGGATAAACACCCTGCCAAAGCAAAAGGCAACTATAAATGTGCGAAATGCCATACGCCTATTCTTTCAGAACAAAAAGAACACACAACGGGTATTACTTGTATCGCTTGTCACACTATCAAAGATGTAGAGCAACATGCAAAATCAAACACAAACATCTATTCTGCAGATAAAAAGACTTTTTACTCCGCACAAAAAGGTAGAGAAAATGAAAAAGTGGTTTACAAACAAAAAACATCACTCTTTGGGCTTAGCAAAACTACAGTTGGTTCAGCGTATCATAATATAGACTATACAAATAAAATCTACTATAATGGTCAAGTTTGTATGGGTTGTCACTCTCATAAGCAGAACTCTCACAAATTTAGCGTATGCACAACTAGTGACGCTGGAGTTAGCACAGACAAAAGTAACTGTATCTCCTGTCATATGCCAAAAGTTGATGGAAGTGCAACCACAGTTCGCATCTCAAAACAACATGCTTATCACGGTTTTGCAGGAGCAAGAGTCAAGCCTGAACTTTTAAGCCAATATCTCTCTTTAGCATTGAGTAAAAATACAGATTCGTTTGATGTGAGCATCAACAATGGTGCACCACACAATCTTTTTACCCATCCACTCAGAGTTGTTCAGCTCCGCAGCACACTGCATAGAGGTTCAAAAACAATACCGCTTAAAACGCATACCTTTGTAAAAATCATAGGAAAAGATGGTAAACCATCAATGCCATGGGTAGCTAATGCAGTTATCAAAGATACGATGATAAAAGCGAATGAAAAGAGAGTGATTCACTTTGACACAGCACTTCAAACTGGAGATAGAGTAGAAGTGCAACTAGGTTACTTCATAGTAAACCCAAAAGTGCTTAAAAAGCTCAAACTCCAAGACGATAAAGAGCTTGCAAAGTTTCATATACTCAAAGCGAAAAATTTTGCTATAATACAATAATACACTAATACATCACTACATAAAGGAGTATTTATGCATAGATTAAATTTAACTATTGATGAGGCTCTCTATGAGCAAGCAAGAGCATTTAGTTTTTTGGAGAACAAGTCTATATCGCAAATGATTCGTGAAAGTTTAAGTGAATACCTCAATAAAAGTAAAGAAAAAAAAACGCAAGCCAAACTTTTACTAGAAGCTGATGATGAAAAAGAGATTAAGGCAATCCTCCAGGATGATTCTTTTTCATCACAAGGTGAGTTCACTAAAAAATTCAATTTATGAAAATCTCCTATTCAAAAACATTTGAAAAAAAGTTTTCAAGTTACCAAAGAAAACTACAAATCAAAATATTTGAAGCTATCAATAATATCCCAAATGGGGATATTAAAAAAATGACTGGAAATGATCTACCTCCAATCTTTAGACTAAGAGTATCCAAGTATCGCATTTTATTTCACATGAATGAGCAAGAGATAAAAGTTTTAAAAGTTGATAGTCGTGGTGATATTTACAAGTAGCCATAAAATCACCTTTTCGTTTTAGTTAATATCCCCAAATTTTCAACCCCTACACTCTTAGCAACATCTAACACATCTACGAATGAACTATGTTTTGAGTCTCTATCTGCACCAATTTGAACGAGGTAATTTTTATCTTCTAAAAGATCTTCAAATCTTACTCTTAACTCTTGTAAACTCACGGCATCTTTGTTGAAAAATATCTCACCTTTTTTGTTGATGTTTACTACATAAGTATGATTTTTCTTATACGCTGTTTTAGTATTTTCAGCTTTTGGAAGTGATATGTTCATCACTTTGAGTTGTAAAAATGATGTCGTTGTCACAAAAAAGACTAAGAGCACCAAAAGTAAATCTATGAGATTTATCGGTGCTATATCGAGATGGAGTGAACTTTTTCTTCTTCGTCTTCGCATCTTAGTTCTTTAGTAACTTATAGAGTTTATCTTCAAATGCAAGTATATTTCTTTGCCCAAGATATTCAAAAATCTTGTAAAACACCATCGCGATTATAGCGACTATAAGCCCCGCCATAGTATCTATAAGCACCTCTTTGATGCCACGAGCGATGATGGCTGGATCGTTGAGTCCAACAGAGCCAACACCCTCAAAAACATGCCAAACACCGATAAATGTTCCTATGAGCCCAAGCATAGGACTCAGTGTAGCGATGGTAGAGATGATGCCAACAAAACGCATCTGAGAGGATTCAAACATATCAAGTTTTACCCCTACATTTGAGTTAAACAACGCTTTGTCAGACTTTTTAAAGGAGTCTACATCTTCTAAGATATCCTTTAGCTGTCCCTCTTGTAAGGCAGTATATTCTTTTACACTTTGGATACTTGCTAAACTTTTAAGTGCTTGTGAAACCTTGAAAAACTGATACGCCTTTTCTAGAGCTATTATCATGACAATTATTGTAGCAATTATTAGGGTTTTTATCACCCAATCATGTTCTAACCATATCTCTAATATATTCATTTTTTACCTTCTTAATTTATAATTTATCATAATACTAAGCTCCAAAGGGAAGCTTAAGTTACTTGGTGGTTTAGGAAAACTTCTTAATTTTTCAAAAAGTTTTTTTACCGCCTTGTTTAAACTCTTATGTTTGGAGAGTTTTATGAGTTGGAAGTTAGTTATACTCCCATCTCGAAGTACCATGAAGTTTACTTTGACACTTCCCTCTTTCTTGTAGCGTCTTGCTCGTTTTGGATAGCGTTTATTTTCTGATATCACCTCATAGATAGTATCGTAGTAAGTTTTCTCAGCTTGTTTTGCAAGTGTCTGTTTCAGTTTTTGTTGTGAGTCGTCCTCGGTTTTTACCTCTACTTTTTGAGGAGTAATTTCCTCTTCTTTTACTTCTAAGTCTTGTTTTGGCTCTATCTGTTTGAGAATCGGCTTTGGCTTTGACCTCGCTTTTGGCTTGGGTTTTGGTTTTAACCTTTTTCTCGGTTTTGGTTTAGGCTTCTTTTTTGGCTTTGTTTTTTTTATAACTTTTTTAACAACTTTCTTTTTTTTCTTTTTTTGAGGTGCTTGTATCAATATCACGCTTACAACATTTGATGTTAAGTGCATCTGTTTTATCTTCTTTTTTGGCATATCTAGAGGGAGGAGTACCACGCCTACAATAAAAAAAACATACATAAAAAATCTAGCAACTCTACTGTGCATCTACATCCATTCATTTGTATTCGTACAATGATACTATTATAAACCTTATTTGTGAAATAATTGTTAATTATTGTCACATATCAAAAAAGAACTCTATTTATGAGGGTATAATCCCAAATTATACAATTAAAAATTAAAAATATTTTATTAGGAATCCACAATGAACTCTTTTTCAAACCTCCCTCAAGGTCACCCTGCTCGTGTTTACTTAGAAGAAAACCAACTTATCCGTACCCTTATGAACGATATTAATGCCATCGACATTGGTGCTGACTTTGAGACATTTGAAGCTATGTTTGCAAAACTCTCACTCACCGAGAAACATTTTGCACGAAAAGAAAATCAACTTTTCCCTTACCTAGAACAGTATGGTTGGACATCCCCATCACAAAATATGTGGGCATTTCATGATGATATTCGTGCTATCTTCAAGATGGTGCGACAACTCATCACAACACAAGAGTTTGCATCTTTGAGTATGACACTCCAAAACCTTTTTCAAAATTTAGAGCATATTATGCAGGTTGAGGAGGGTCGCTTGCTGCCTCGTGCTTTAGAGATGCTCCAAGAGAGTGACTGGATGGAGATGCGTGATGGTGATGCAGAGATTGGCTGGATGTTTGAAACACCACCACCTACTTGGCCAGCACATACAGAGGATGAATATATCCATCCATCACAAGACACAACAAAAAGAAAACTCCCTTTTTCTCTTGAAAACCGCATAGACTTAGATGTAGGGCATATGCTTCCAGAGCAGATTAACTGGCTTTTAAAGTTTATGCCTGTAGATATTACTTATGTAGATGAGAACGATATTGTAGTCTTTTACAATCGCGGAGACAAGAGAGTCTTTCCTAGAAGTGCAGGCATCATCGGAAGGGAAGTAAAGTTTTGTCATCCACCAAAGTCAGTAGAACAAGTGCTTATGATACTTCGTGAGTTTAAAGCGGGTCGTAGAGATGAAGCGGAGTTTTGGATCAACTTCAAAGGCAAATTTATCCATATCCGCTACTTCGCTATCCGTGATGATGTAGGTGCTTACAAAGGTGTCATAGAGGTAAGCCAAGATGTTACACACATCCGTTCATTAGAGGGGCAACAAAGACTTTTAGACTGGGAATAATTGCTTACAATACCCAAACTGAGAACTTTTTCCCTTTAATCTTCCCATTTTGGAGTTTTTTATGTGCTTCATCTACAACACCATTTTGTATCGCTACATAAGCCTGTCTATCATAAATATCTATCTTACCTATAGAACTCCCTTTAAGTCCACCATCACCAGTTAATGCACCGAGAATATCTCCCGCACGGAGTTTGTCTTTTTTACCACCCTCTATAACTACGGTGACAAATTCAGGAATCATTTTAAAACCCTCTACCGTTTTTAACTCTGAGATGCTCTCAAAAAATCTTGTTTCATTTTTGTACTCATGAGCTAACTCTTCTCTACGCTCATCATAGAAGGTAAAAGCCAATCCCTCAGCTCCTGCTCTTGCTGTGCGACCTATGCGGTGAGTATAAGTCTCTTGTGAGTGTGGCAAATCAAAGTTTACCACCATACTCAACTCTTTTATGTCGAGTCCACGAGCAGCCACATCTGTAGCGACAAGAACTGCACAAGAGTTGTTGGAGAACTGGACTAAAACATCATTTCTATCGTACTGTTCCATATCCCCATGGAGTGCAAGTGCATCTATCTCTTTATCTTGGAGTTTTTTTGCCAATGCATCACACTCAAGTTTTGTGTTACAAAAAACGATCACATTTTTAGGTTGAAAATTACTGAGTACATTGATGAGGGCTTGCACTTTCGTATGCTCCTCAAGCTCATAAAATCTTTCAACTATCTTGTTAGCAACTTCGATGGACTTTGTTTTTACACTCAGAGCATCTCTTTGCATAGCACTACTAAGTTTTGTGATCTCTTCCGGATAAGTTGCCGAGAAAAGAAGCGTTTGTCTCTCTTTTGGCACAAAACTCAGCACCTCTTCTATCTCCTCTATAAAACCCATATCTAACATTCTATCTGCTTCATCTAGTACCAAAGTGTTAAGATTTTCTAGGTTTAAAATCTCTTTTTTTAGATGCTTTAAAACTCGTCCAGGAGTTCCCACAATGATGTGAGCACCATGTTTCAGTGAGCCTAATTGTGGACCAAAAGCAACGCCCCCGCAAAGGGTAAGTACTTTGACATTGTGTGTAGCTCTTGCAAGCATTCGCAACTCTTTAGCAACTTGGTCTGCAAGTTCACGAGTGGGGCAAAGAACGAGTGACTGGACACGAAACTTTTTCACATCCAATCGAGACAAAAGTCCGATACCAAAAGCTGCAGTTTTACCTGAACCTGTTTTTGCTTGAGCAATAATATCTTTACCCTCAAGGATATGTGGTAAAGATTCTGCTTGGATAGCAGTCATCTCCTTATAGCCGATAGAATCTAAATTTTGGAGCATTTCAGGCGAGAGATGAAGTGCAGAGAAATCTGTATTTTTCATAGTTATTTGCTAACCTCCATCACATTGATAATATTGGTTTCCATGTTTATTCTATCAACAGCTAAGCTCATCAACTTTTTTATCTTACTTTCATATATATCTTTGTTATCTTTATCGTATTGCTTGATGAGTTTATTGTACACATATAAAAACTCTTGGGCACTTTCAAGTACAGCTATACTTGCTTTTTTATGTTGTAAGATCAAGAGAAGTAGCTCAAAAGCTTTTTTCTTTTTAGAATCTAGATCATTTTCTTGAAGAAAATATTTTGAACTCTCCTCATTCCTAGTGATAAGTTTTTTTACTACCTCATGCAAGCCAAAATCATCCACTTCAAAATCATCTAATTTATCATTGACATAGATTCGCATCTCAACAAGATCCATTTTAGAAATCTTATCTAGTAACTTATTATTACTCTCTCCATGAGAACCTTTTAAACTATTTAAAAATTTTGAAAACAAAATCTCCCCTTTTCTTAGTACATAGCTCCATTATATCAAATTATCATCAAGGGTATCTACAAAGTTATGAAAGAATAGCATTCTCTGTAGCGATTTTTTCTAGTTCTTGGAGAGTTTCATATCTCAGTGCTCTTTTTTTTATCTCATGAACCATACCCACTAGAAATGAATAATCATCCAAAAATACGCTTTGTTTTCTAAGAGCTGATGAACTAAGATAGTCTAAAACCTCTTCTTTGCTTACAATACTACATCCCTTTTCAAGGTTACTTATCATCGCAAAAAGCATGAGATTTTGTTCATTTATAAAGTTGTTTGAGATATCAAGAGCTGCATCCGCTTCAAGTCCTCGCCGATGAAGGATGTTTGCTATATTTGAGAAAGTTGTATTGACTTTTGCTTGTGAAGAAACACTCAAGCTTTTTGCAACAAGTGGACTAAGGGCAAGTGCAGAAACTAAAAGTGTAGCACTTAAAAAATTATTATTTTTCATAGTATAATCCTTAAAAATGTAAGTGTTCCTCTACTTCATAGTGGTAAAAGTCCACTTTATCGTATCTAAAGAACCATTGTAGCTGTATTTAAACTCTACATTGTAAACAGTATTTTTTTCAAGCACTTTCAGAGGAAACAAAGCATACTGAAGTCTCTTGATTTAATCTTGAACTTCCCATATCGTATACAAAATTTCTCTTTAGTATCTTTGGATCATTTGTAAACCCAATTCCTACTTCATTTTTAGAAAAAGAAAGAATGCCAAACCTATGATAAATAGCTGTCATTAAAGAGTTTATAGACTCTTTTGCTGTACAAAAATTCGAGATGCCCTCACCTATGGGGGGGGGCGTGTTCATGGTACATCAAAATTAAGTTTTCTATACTGTCATTGCGTACTTGATACGGAATCTAGTTGATATTTGCTAGGAGTGTGTTTTGTTGTATGCATTCCACCTCGGGAGTACCGCAGGGGTATCATAAGGTGGAAGAGTTAGAACGAAGAAAGTGGATTATAAACTCTCAGATTAGAACTTGTAAGTTGCAGCTATAGTAAGACCCATTTGAGAGTGAGTTACATTAGCAGTTGAAGCAGCTGTTCCTGCTGCAGCAACAGTACCACCCTGAGGATTCTTAGCTACCATACCTGCAGACATACCTGATGTACTGTAAGAAACAGTTACTTTAGGTGCATATACGACAGCAGCATTTAAGCTTAATGCACCGCTAATATTATAACCACCACCGATAGTAAAGTGTTCGTTAACTACACCTGGAAAACCTGACAAGTTAAAGAAATTAATTGCACCTTTATCATAACTAGCAAAATTGCCTTGAGCATTTGCTTGTTGAGAAATTGGTGATTTACCATAGTTAAAACCAGTTCTAAATGCCCATGAACTTGCAGCATATTCATAACCAACAGCAACTGTGTTTTGATCTTTCCAACCAAAGTCACCATATCCAGCTGCTGAAGAC
>WFMY01000232.1 GCA_015488855.1 Helicobacteraceae bacterium | reverse complement strand
GAGTTTGCCAGTAAGCGTTTAAAAGGCGATAAAGAGATATTGCTAGAGATAATAAAAAAAGATTTAGATGCACTAAAATATGCTACACCATCTATAATTGATGACGAAGAGTTAATGCTAGAAGTTATAATAAGAGAACCCGAGTATATTGGATTAGATAATTTTAAAAAATATCAAAACTCCAAAGATTTTATCTTAAAAGCACTTAAGCAAAATACTCTAGTATATAAGTACTTAAACAAGAAAATGCAAAACGATAAAGATATTCAAGCTTTAACTAAGAGCAGCTAACTTTCCTCCTATTTCCACCCATCCTAGACTGTGAGAATGAGAGGAAAGACAAACTATAGATTATGATGAGGCTAGAGATGCAGCAGTTGAGTCCCACAATAAAGCTTTTGCATTGAGTGGTTGTAGTCCTAAATGTCTTAAAGCACAATTAGATAACTATAGAGATAAGGCATGCGGAAAGGATGAAAATCCTGAATTGAACTATGTTGAAATTATTAAAACAGAAGAGGATGAGTAATGATAGATAAAAAAACAGAAGAGCGATTCACTAAGTTACTGGAGGGTTATGCACTACTATATGCAACCATATACAGCAAAGAGCGTATTGCTTTTATCACAAAAGATATTGGTGGCAAGAATGGACATTTAAAATCTGATGCTGAACTTGAAACAGATATGATTTTATATAATCCTAAGTGTAATTTAAATAGATTAGGATTAGCTTGTAAAACTTGGATACAAGGAGTACATAAAGCTTGGGTTGCATTTACAGGAACAGAAAAAGAACCATTGGTTATATGGACGGATAACGCATACAGTAATGAATTTCCATCAGATTGTAATTTGGATAAATCTATAGAATTGGAACACATTCCAGCCCCTAAAAACCTAGGTCAAGAGATGCTTAGAAGGGTACATGGTGTTAAGCATATAGATGGGGAAACCTTTATGTTTGGACGTTTTAGAAAACTCTATAGACGAACAGGTGTACAAAAATGGGAAGAGCTAAGCTACGAAGAGACCCATCCGAACTTACAGACATTAATTTTAGGGAAAAAGAATGAAAACAACAAATAAAACCTTCAAAGCATTAAAAAATATTTTGTTCATATTGATATTGTCAATGATTACTTTAAATGCCACTTGCACAAAGAAAAATCTCTCTGTGTGTGTAACCGATGCAAAAAAGGCATATAAGTTGGGTGACTATGAAAAGACAATCAATTTGTTGGAACTTCCATGTCAGTCAAAACATGGAGCTACATGTGGTTTGATAGGTGCAATATATCGTGATGGTATGGGTGAAGTCTCAAAAGATAAAGTGAAAGCATTTTCTTATATGAAAATAGCATGTGATGGGAGTTATCCTAAATCATGTATGGATATGGGAATTCTTTATCAGGCAGAAGGGAAAATAGATGATGCACTAAAGAGTTATGCCAAAGGATGTAAAAAAAAAGATGTAGGTTCATGCTATAACCTTGCAAGTCTCTATTATCTGGGTGAAGGTATTCCTAAAATGCCAGAAAAAGCTAAAGATTTTTATAAAAAAGCATGTGAATTGGGTGATACTAAGCAAGCCTGTCAACGTTATGAGCAACTCTCTGGTATAAAAAAAGAGAGTGAAGTGGAAAAGTTCTCTTCACAATGTAAAGAGAAAGATGGTGTGGCATGTCATAATCTTAGTGCACTTTATTATGATGGTAAAGGTGTCAAGCAGAGCTATAAAAAAGCTATAGAGCTTGATACCCTTGCATGTATCTACCAATATGCTATGGGGTGTAAAAATGTTGCATTGAGTTACCTTAATGGAAAACATATCAAAAAAGATACACAAAAAGCTATGGATTTTTTTAAGGCAGCAGGAAGTTTAGGAGAAGGAACAAGCTTTTTTAATGCTGGGAATATGTATCAGTATGGCAAAGGAGTTAAAAAAGATTTGGAAGCGGCTAAAGAGATGTACGTTAGTGGATGCTTGAAAAAAGATATGCCATCATGTGTAAAATTGGGGTACTTTATTGAAAAAGGAATTACAGAAAAACCTGATGGTAAAAAAGCAGCATGGTTGTACAAAACAGCATGTGAACACAAAGAACAAAAAGGATGTAGCAATATGGCATTTTTGTATTATGAAGGAAAAGTTGTAGAACAAGACCCACTCAAAGCCAAGATATATTTTGAAAAAGCATGTACACTTGGAGATGAAGTGGGTTGTAAATATAGTAAAGCAATCAAAGTTTTAAAAACTAAAAATGGAAAAAGCAAAGCATCTTCTTAAGTACAATACTTTAAATAGCTACTAACCAATACGAGGAGAATAAATGATCAAGTTTAATAAAAAAGAACAAGCAAAATTGATAGATAAAATACACACCTCTTTAATTAATAACGATTTAAAATGTCTCATGTCTACTTTTATGACAATGAGTGAATTTTCTTCATTTTTTGCAACTTTAAAGATAGATAAAGATATAAAAGAAGAACGAAAAAGCTCTAGAGCTGCAGCTAAAAAATCAGCTAGTGATCTGCTAAACTACATACATAGCAATATTAATGATTTCTCAGAATCAGAAATAGAAGATGTAAATATAGATACAGATTACTATGCAAAAGAGATATCTAATGTTTTTCCAATTGCAACTTTTCGTATAGTATTCAAAACATCCAAAACTTATCTTAAAATAGGTATTTCTAATGTAATTAGTATAAAGAGACGACTCTGCTGGATGGGAGGAGGCATAAGCTATGTTGCAAATCAAGAACCGTTTGAAAAAAAAGCTCACAAAGAGAGTAAACTTAAAGAGCTTAAACTACAAGGTAAATTTGAAGAGGTAGAAATGACAGAATCTAAATTCAGTTCTCTTCCTCACATTGTACACGCCCATAAAAAAGCTAGAGTTTACAACTCTTTAAAAGTAGATGGTAATTTAGATTTAGACCAACTCTATCAAGAAGGTATCTATACTCTAATAGTGAAACAAGACTT
>WFMY01000231.1 GCA_015488855.1 Helicobacteraceae bacterium | reverse complement strand
TTGGAAGAAAAGGCGGTCGTAAACGTAAAATGACAGATAGTAAATTGAGTGCTGCAAAAAAACTTTTAGACAATGGTGTTCTACCAAAAGATGTTGCCAATAATCTTGGAGTGTCCCTTGCTACGCTTTATCGGTGGATTCCGGCTAGTGGTAATTAAGCTATTTTAAAGTTTCATGTCCCAATCGGTACCTTTATGGACATCGAACCTATATAGGGATATTGATTAATATAACGTAAATTCTCTTGAAAATTATTACTTACCTACTCTGCTTTTTGAGTATATTTACACTTAGGATAAGCGCTACATCCATAAAATTTGCCAAATTTGCCACCTCTCTCTTTTAACTCACTTCCACACTTAGGACACTCTTTTGTATCTTGCTTCACTACTTTTGCAACTTCGACTTTTTTAGAAAGAGATTTTATAAAGTATCTATTTTCTACATCCAAGGTAAACTCTTTTGCATTAACAGTTACTACACCGTCTGCTAGGAAAGATTTTAAAGTCTCTTTGCTTAACGTACTATTTATTGTTTTATTGTTTTTCCATATAACAAAACGACACCCATCAATAACTTTTGTTTGAGGATTCCACTTATAATTTTCACACTGAAAGGTTTTATCATTTTCTACTAAACAAGCATTACAAATAGGACATTTAATCTCACATTCATAGTTTTTATCTATATACTCTACAAGCTTTTTTGTATACACTCCCGCATTTTGTAGTCCCTGTTTACTTCCAAAAATCCAAAAAGCACTCTTTGCTCTTGAGATAGCAACATTCATCATATTTCCATGATCATGGTTTGTAAAGTGTGCTCCATTATACTTTTTATCGACTGCTGGGGAAAAGATTATAATTTCTCTTTCACTTCCCTGAAAAGCATGAACTGTCCCCACTAAAATCTTATCTAGGTTATACTGAGAAGCCTTTTTCAATGCCTGAGTAAGCATCTTTTTTTGATTGTTAAAAGGAGTTACAATACCTATCTGCTTATAAAATTCATCAGCAGATAGACTTGTGTCATTATGCTTATTATATATATCTGTAAGTGTTGATATATTGTTTAGTAAATAAGAGACTATCTCTTTTGTCTCTATGTAACTACTATTGTTTTTAACACTCGAATCAAGGTTAAAAAGCTTCATAGAAGGGTATTGCTCTTTTGCATCATCAAGGTATAATTTTTTTGAGAAAGTTCGTACTTTAGGGATGAGAATACCCTTATAGATAATCTCATTACAGTACTCTATGATTTCATCTTTACATCTAAAATGTTCTTTTAGCCATAAGGAGTTCTCTTCATACTCTTTCATCTCAAAACTATCAAAATTTGTTGCTCTGTTAGCAATAGTTAAAAAATTGGAAAATATTGCTGAATGCTCTTTTTTAAATCTACTATAGTCTATATTAGCTGAAATGTTTTCTGTTATTGAGTTATCAACCACTTCATCAAAGGGATAGACTGGTTCTATCTGTTTCTCATCTCCTACTATTATCATCTTTTTTGCTACATAGAGTGCTGGAAGACCTATTGGAGCTAAAACCATACCTGATTCATCAGATAAAACTAAGTCAAAGAACTCTCTTATAAGTATATGTTTGTCATCCTCTTTATGTTTAAATGCTCCAAATAATGAGTGCATAGTTACAGTCACCATTGGGAAAAGAGGAGTAATAAGAAAGATGTTGTTTATATCACTTGCAAGGTTTGAACCTGAATCTTTTTGTTCTACAATTTTATAACCACCATCATAGTACTTGAGTCCATAAAAAGTCTCATTTTGCTCTAGTTTATTATCTAGTAAATCTTTTAAGTCATCTATTTTAGTGATACTTATTTCATTAAATTTATCTTTTTTATAGATTTTAAAATCACATGATTTGCATTTAAAAAGAGTATCATTACTCTCTATAGAATTATTACAGATTGGGCATTTCCCATTTGATGGTTTTTTTTCTAATCTCTTTAAATTAAGTACAAAAAAGGCTTCTAGGAGATGCAGACTTAAAAAGTAAGTATCAAATCTTTCATTTTTATCTAAACTTTCGTATGTCTTAAACAAATCATCACTGCTATCTATAGACTCCACCATTTTTTTAGCATTTTTGGCAATAAAATGAAAGAGTATTTCTACTGTTTCTTCTAAAGTTGTTATCTCTTTATTAAATACTTGATTTATCTTTTTAAGATATTCCTCTTGCATCTCCTCAATATCAAGAGAAGATATATAGTCAAAGATTTTAGCTATACTTGTAAAGAGTACACCATTTTCATACTTGTTCTCACTATTTCTAATCTGAGGAACAACACAATCTTCTTGAATTAAATCTACTTTAATATCAGCTTCAAATTCTTTAAGTTTTAACCATCTTTTATATAATATCTTACCACTTGCCTTAGCATCGCCAAAGCCACCTGAAATTCCCTCTATAATATTGTTTATAGCTTGTCTTACACTTGATGTACCAAGTATAGGTTTCCCGGTATCTATAAAACTATATGGGTCTTTTCTTGTAATATCATAACTATGTTTTGCCTTAATAGCTGTTTTTACAATATAGTCTGCAAAAATCGCGCGTAAAAGTGCTGTTTTACCTGTCCCTGGAGGTCCATTTACAGGAATTATATCCATTGGAGAGAGATAACTACTCAGAGCTAAGCGTTGTGAAAGAGTAATGGCAAACTCTGAGTTAAATGAGCCTAAATGTTTTTTTTGTAACTCTTGGAGTTTTTCTTTTGTCAAGTCTAAACTATTTTTATCTGTTTGTAAAATATCTATTTTCTCTAGGTATTGTGATGGGTGATGATAAAGAACTCGGTTGAGTTTGTCATCTGCATTTACTTTTCTCATATAAGGTATAATTGAACTTTTATACGCAGTTAACAAGCCTCTTACTATGTTATCTTGTTCTATTAGTTTTTCTATATTTACAATCCCTATAAGAGAGCTTAACTCACTCTCTACTAGAGTATTTAAGTTTTTATGTGAGTTTATTTTCTCTTTGAGCTTTTGATTGAAATTTTGTAAATTTTCACTATAAGTCGCTTTCTCCAAAGCTAGCAAATTTGAAGCATCTATATATTTTTGTAAAATACTGATGTAATACTCAAAGTTTTTGTTTGGATATTTTTTATCTATCTCTTTATCGAGTAGCTCTTCTTTAAAACTCTCTAAGTCAGTATGTTTTATAGTGTAAAGTTTATTTGAAGCATAGTAGTTGTTAAAAACGATTTGTGCTTTATTAAAGAGAGATGTTAAAAACTTTTCTTTGTTGTAGATAGAGAGATTTTTTAACTCAATAAGAGTTTTTTTAATATTTTTATCCAGTGTAAATACAAAATATATTGGAGTTGAGTAAATCTTATCTTCTCTATTTTTGGAGATTTCTACAAACTCATTAACAAAAGGAAAGTAGATAACTTTATACTTCTCTAAGTCTTCGCCTTTTAAACATCGAATATATTTCATCATATAACAAAGATTTTCTTTGTAAGTTTTTTTATCTTTTTCGCCGTATTTTAGAAGAAAATAGTTTATATCTTGAAGCTCTTTTTTGTCTATATTTCCATCTTTTTTTGGAAAAACTAATGTACTTAATGATGACTGAACTATAAAATCATAGTAATAATTTATAATATCCATTTTATTAATTCGTTTCATATAATTCCTTGTGTTATCTAACGACTAAGGAGAGCAATATTTTCCCACTATGATAAATATTGATTCCTACATTTTGTTATCTTGTATAAACTTTCTTTTTTTGAAAATCTCTTTCAAATGTTGTTTTTGGATATCATCAAATCATGAAGAGTTTTAATTAAAGATACAATGTTATCATTTTCAAGCTTTAAGTGATTATTATTTGCTGAATTATATGAAAATGGCGAAGTTGAATTCAACACATATTCAGCAGTGAAATTATGTCAATTCCGTAAAACAGTTTTTTGCATCTTTAAAGACCTATCTATTAACTCCGCCGTTTACAGCTGTTAAAACTCTTTCCAAACTATCTAACATACCAGTTCGAAAAACCTCATCACCTGCAAACAATTTATAAAGTTCTAACTCTTTTTTTCTCTCTTTGTTCATAACCTCTGATAAAATCTTCATAAGAGCTAATCTACGAGTATGTTCATCATGATTTTCTTCAAATTTACTTTTATAATCGTTATGGGTTTTTACTTTTTCCATCAAGTGAATAAACTTAACTCTCTGCTCCTCTGGCGTAGCTTCCCAACCTTGGAACCATTTTTCATTAAAGTTCTTAATTATCTCGTCTAAAGAATTTTTTTCTTCATCTACACCATGAGCACCTCTTGGGTTTGCATTTTGAGGATCAAGTTTTGTTTGACTTTCATCTAGTTCAATGATCGTGTTTAATCGAACTCTTTGTAAGCCATAAGTTGAAAGATCAACCGCATTGAGTAGTTCGTCCAGCTTATCTTTATCTTTGTCAACAATGATGAGTTTAGGTATCAAAAATTTCAAAAACCAATAAAGTTTTTCCCAACCAAGTATTTCATAAGGCATTATAGATGCCATTTGACCATATATCTTTACAAACTGTTTTGCTTTGATTTTATAATCTGCTTTTTCGTCATCTTCAAGTTCCAAACTAACATTAAAACGCTGTGCCGCAATATCAATGATAGGTGAAAGCTCGGTAGCTTCTACACCTTTAAAATATTTCTCAAAGAACTCTTCTACTTCACTCTGCTCATATACACCTTGTTCATCTAAAGAGATTTTTAATTCATGTAGTACATTGACATCTGTTGCTTCATTAAGCACAGTAGCAGTATAAAAAGGATCAAATGATGCTTTAATATCTTCAACTTGATTAAAAAAATCTAGTACAAACAGATCTTCTGTTTTTTTGCCATATTTTGGAGCAGCACGGTTTAATCTTGATAATGCTTGTACTGCGAGTACTCCTTGAAGTTTCTTATCTACATACATAGCACACAGTTTTGGTTGATCAAATCCTGTTAAAAATTTATTAGCAACAACCAGTATTTTATATTCATCGCTATCAAATT
>WFMY01000230.1 GCA_015488855.1 Helicobacteraceae bacterium | reverse complement strand
GCGAGGACTAAAGCACTTGCCGACTTTAAAGAGGGTAAAGTGAGAGTCTTAGTCGCAACAGATATAGCAGCCCGAGGGATAGACATAGACCAACTGCCCCATGTTATAAACTATGAGCTTCCAAATGTAAGTGAAGACTATGTGCATCGCATCGGACGAACTGGACGAGCTGGGAACAAGGGTGAAGCTATCTCTTTAGTATGTGTCGATGAAGATGAATACTTAGCAAATATAGAAAAACTCATCAAAAAAGATATTCCAAAAGTCTGGCTCAAAGGTTTCAAGCCAGATCCAAGCATCAAGGCTGAACCTATCAAGCAAGGTGGAGGAAGAGGACAAAAAGGAAGCAGAGGCAGTGCTAACTCAAGAAATAGACCTCGAAATAGAGCTAACAGAAGGTAGTGTCTTTGCTTATCTCATGCCTACAAGTGCATCATGCATCTGCATAAAGGCAATGAGGTATTCAAACATTAACCTGTAGAAAAGTTCAGAAAAAAAGACTAACATTATAAAAAGTAAGATCAATTTAAACTTTTGAGTTGTATTGAGAGTATCCCATGTTACTTTTTCATTGAGATATTTTTTAAAAAACTTTATCTTGCTCATCACCCAGATAATGGTGCTGATGATGATTGATCGTTTGAGCCCTTTGTAAAAACGAAATAATGCACTATACTTGTTGATAACCCATAAAAGAAGAAACCAACTCATCACAGGTAAAGCAATCACTCCAAGCATATAAAAAACTTTCAGTGTCTCTATACTAATAAAACTCTTAAAACTAAAAAAAGAATCCATGCTACTCTCCATAAAATGCTATAATTAGAGTATTATAACTTAAAGGCTTTATCATCTTACTTACAGAGATCTCTTTACTTAAACAATTTCAGCACTTTTGTCATAGAAACAAGGTTACAGACTTTGAGAAAGGCTTAGAGTTTTTTGCCATCTTTGGTGGACTTGATGAGCAGATAAACTTAACACAACCTCTCTTTGAAGTGGTAAAAACTAAACTCCTTGACAAGTATGGTCTCATCCATAAAGCTGTGTGTAACCTTTATGAATCAAACGCACAAAACCAAGCCATCCTCTCAGCTATAGCACTTAGTGATGGGCGTGAACATGCTGTGTTTAAACGCGCTCGTGTCTCTGTGTATGATGGAGAAAAAGTGGTAGATGATCTTTTGGAATCTGGCATCATCTATAATCTTCGCCCAAAACATGCAAAACATAAAACAAAAGAAGAAAACGAACAACTCTCT
Source organism: Helicobacteraceae bacterium (assembly GCA_015488855.1). Classification (GTDB taxonomy): domain Bacteria; phylum Campylobacterota; class Campylobacteria; order Campylobacterales; family Sulfurimonadaceae; genus Sulfurimonas. Next base: position 14,501 of record WFMY01000230.1, on the reverse strand, counting down.
AACAAACTCTATTTCAAAAGTCCAGTTATTCGTTTTTGGTTTGCCTTTGTCTCGCCATTTTTCAAGGGCATCAAAGAGGGGAACTATGAGGAGTCCAAAGAGCGATTTGACAAACATTTTGACAACTTCGTGCATCTTATCTTTTTAGAACTCTCTAAAGAGTTACTCAAATATAACTTTGCAGATGACTTTTTAAGTGATGTCAATGAGTATTGGGAAAAAGATCTCAACATCGATATCTTGGCTAAAACAAAGTCAGGCAAGACACTCGTTGCATCATGCAAATACTCTAACGCAAAAGTGAAAAAAAATGAGCTTACTACGCTCAAAGAAAAATGTGATAAAGCAAAGATACAAGCAGATATCTTTGTCCTTATATCTAAACGAGGCTTCTCAAACGAACTCAAAAATCAAAAAAATGAGAATTTAAAACTACTCAGTGTTAAAAATCTCAAATCCCTGACTAAGTAAATGTACAGAGGCTGCTCTAGCTACTCCTCGTTCAAACTAGCTTTTACAAAAGCTAAAATTGAGGGGTTTGGAGTTTGTAATCTTGAAGTAAATTCTGGGTGAAACTGAACACCTAGAAACCAAGGATGCCCTTTTACCTCTACTGTTTCTATAAGACCATTTGACTCCCCAGTAACTATCATCCCAGCTTTTTCTAAAGCTTCTCTGTAAGCAGGATTTGCCTCATAACGATGACGATGTCTTTCGTAGATAGTTTTTTGACCATGGTAAGCTTCTCTGATGAGGGAGCCATCTTTTGTGTCACAAGGGTACTCTCCAAGACGAAGTGTTCCACCCATTGGTGACTTGTGTGTTCTGAGTTGTGTATCGCCACTTTGGTCTAAAAAGTTGTCGATGAGGTATATCATAGGGTGTGGTGTGTTTTCATCAAACTCTATAGAGTTTGCACCCTCTAAACCAAGTACATTTCTTGCATACTCAACGAGTGTGAGTTGCATACCGAGACAGATGCCAAGGTAGGGAACTTTGTTCTCTCTTGCGTACTTTATAGCTTGGATTTTACCCTCTACTCCACGACTTCCAAAACCACCAGCAACAAGGACTGAGTCGCAGTCAGCTAAAAGTGCCTCGGCACCTTTTTCTTCCACCTCTTCAGAATCGACCCAAGTTATCTCCACTCGTGCATCAAGATGCGCTCCACAGTGGATAAGAGACTCTGTTAAAGACTTGTAAGCCTCTTTGAGTTCAAGATACTTTCCTACAAACCCAACGATTGTTTTCTCTTTTGGTTGGACTATCTTTTTAACTAAAGTATCCCATTTTTCCATATCGGGATTTAACTCACCTAGTTCAAGCTCTTTTGCTAGAGGTTTTAAGATGTTTTGTCTTAAAAAAGTTACAGGAATATCGTAGATAGTCGCAGCATCAAGAGCTTCTATGACACTATCTGGTGTGACATCACAACTCATAGCGAGCTTTTTCTTAAATGTTTTAGGAAGAGCATTTTCGCTTCTTGCTATGATCATTTGTGGTGTGATACCGATGCGTCGAAGCTCTTGGACTGAGTGTTGTGTCGGTTTTGATTTGAGCTCACCTGCCGCTTTTATGTAGGGGATAAGTGTTACATGGATAAAGAAAGTTCCTGCAACCTCCTCATCATGTTTCATCTGACGAATCGCTTCCATAAATGGAAGCCCCTCTATGTCACCAACAGTTCCGCCTAGTTCTACAACTAAGATATCATGATCCTCACCTGCTAGTTTGATACGCTTAACAATCTCTCCAACAATATGGGGGATAACCTGGATAGTTTGACCCAAGTAGCCACCTGCACGCTCTCTTTCTATAACAGAAGAATAAACTTGCCCTGTAGTGAAGTTAGAAGATTTTAAGTAAGAAGAGTCTAAAAAGCGTTCATAGTTCCCGATGTCTAAGTCTGTTTCTGCTCCATCTTTTGTAACAAAAACTTCACCATGTTCTAGTGGGCTCATTGTGCCAGGGTCAACATTGATATATGGATCGATTTTGAGCATCCCTACTTCTTTGCCAGAGTGTTTAAGCAGTGTACCAACGCTTGCCGCTGTAATACCCTTTCCTAAAGAACTTAAAACGCCACCTGTAACAAAAATGTATTTAGTCATGCAAAATCTCCCGTATTTAATTACGAAATTATACACAAAAGGCACTTAAAAATAGCCTCAAAATTTCAATTAGACAGAGTAAACTTGATTTCTTCCATTCTCTTTGGCTTGATATAAATTGATATCAGAATCCAGTATGATTTTTTCTATGGAAAGATTGTCACCAAAGATAGATTGAGAAACACCAATGCTTACTGTTATATTAAGGGTCTCGCCCGAGTGTATATTGAGTTGCATATCCTCTACCTCTTGACGAATATTGTTAGCGACTTTTGTAGCTTTTGCTATATTGGTATTTGGAAGGAGGATGATAAACTCCTCTCCACCATGCCTTGAGATGATATCTTGTACGCGGGAGATCTCAATTAGTTTATGAGAAAGTTGTATGAGGATCTCATCTCCAGCTTGATGCCCATAAGTGTCGTTGACATTCTTAAAGAGGTCGATGTCTATCATGAGTATAGAAAAAGCTTGTTTATGTTTTTTTGAGAGTTTTAAGTTTTTATCTGCTATATTTGAGAAGTAGCGTCTATTGTAAAGACCAGTAAGAGGATCTCTCTCTGCTGCAGACTTCGTTTGTGAATATATTTTTGCTAAGATAAGAGAAAATGAGATGATCTCAAGATATGAAGCTAAGATAAAAATATATCTATTAAAATGTGTATTTGGTATATCACCCATCAAAACAGAGCTCATAAGTCCAAGTGAAGATATGTAAATAAGCATGATAAAGAGATAGTATTTTGCTAATGTAAAACCTTTTTTGATGGTCATAATAGCTATGATAATAAGCAATATGAAGGTAAAAGTTGTGATTGTATTGGCAACTTTAATCCAAGGATCTACAGTAATAAAGACAAGCGGTACGAGCATAGCATAGACAAGGACATTTGCCATGAGGAGTTTAAATAGTTTTGGATAAAACACTTTTGTTTGTAAAAAATAACTTGAAAATAAGACTAAAAAAACCATAACAAGTGGCGTAACTATGTGAAAATGCTCATGTAGGGATTCATATCCAAAGTACAGATCAAATCCACTAAGTACAAGGATAAATAGGGCATAGAAGAAAGTATAAGCAGTATAGTAAGCATATATCCTCTCTTTGATGGTTATAAACAAAAAGAGATTAAAGAGTATGACAATAAACAAGCTCCCAAAATAAAACATATAAGCACCTATAAAAAGTGGTTTCCCTTGAGTAGCATAAGCATCTTTTGCGTATATCACAAATTCACCCGCTGATGAAAACTTAGAGTGGGCTTCGATGTAGTATGTTTTTGTTTGTCCCTTTTTTATGTGGAGGTTAAAAGTTGGATTGGAGTCATAAACTTCTCTTTCATCAAGAGGGACATCCAGACCACTTTTGCTTTTGACAAAGATGCCATCTTTTTGTCGATATAGGTTAAGTACATCGGAGAATGGCTCAAGAAATGACAAAACAAACTCCTCTGTATCACTTTGATTTTTCAATGTTATTTTGTACCAAGTAGTACCATCAACATAACCAAAAGAAAATTGTGATGGTACAGTGTTTGTAAATTTTGTTTGTGCAATCTGCTCGATATCGAGGAGTTGAGAGGGATCGTAAAGGTAAGATAAAGTAAAATGATCGACTTTTTTTGCCGTGTTGTTGAGGATAACATTGGCACTCAATATATATGTCAATGTGAGTAAGATGAAAACAAATCGTAATATAAGTTATCCTTTTGTTAAAACAATTTATAATTGTAATATTTTAAAACCAAAATTATACTTAGTCTTTTATAAAATAGTTATAATTTTTTGCTATAATCCATAAAAAATAGAGTTTTTATGGATAATGCACTTCTTATTATAGTATCAGCACTTGGCATCTCATCGGTTTTAAATATTATCTTAAAAAAACTAGGTATTTCACAGATAATCGGCTATATATTTACAGGGACGATTTTAGTGTATAGTTTTGATCTGGATTCTATGCAAGGCTCAGGTACTCTTGAGCATATAGGCGAATTTGGGATAGTTTTTTTGATGTTTACTATTGGGCTTGAGGTCTCACTTGCGAAAATGAACTCTATGAAAGCTGAGATCTTTGGCAATGGTTTTATGCAAGCAACACTTACTGCTGGTGCGATTTTGCTCATTTGTATTTTTGGTTTTCACTTAGAATTTATCCCCTCTTTGATCATATCATCAGCCTTTGCACTCTCTTCGACTGCAGTTGTTTTGAGTTATCTCAAACAATCAAAAGAGATACATACCCCTTATGGAAAACGCGCTACGGGTATTTTGATCTTTCAAGATATTGCAGTGATCCCACTCCTGATACTTTTAAGTTTTTTAGTTAACAGCGGAGATAGTTCTATTTGGGTAATTTTAAGAGATACTGTTGTGAGTGCTCTTATTGTTGTAGGGCTTTTGTTTGTTGTTGGGAGTCGAGTGATGTCATGGTTGTTGCACTTCTCTGCTTCAAGTGATCTGGATGAGCTTTTTATGGGAAGTGTACTTTTTATCGTTGTGGGTGCATCTTTATTGGCTTCCTCTTTTGGTTTTACATACTCTCTTGGGGCTTTTGTTGCGGGGATGATTATAGCTGAGACCAAGTATCATCATAAGGTTGAGTATGATATAGCACCTTTTAAAGATATCTTGCTTGGGACATTTTTTATTATTGTTGGGATGAAGATAGATGTTATCTACTTTTTCTCCCATGTAGGTACTATTGTCGGCATTTTTATTTTAGTTTTGCTTTTAAAAACTTTGATAACCTACATAGTTATAAATTTTTCATCATCTAAAGGGACAGCTTTAAAAACAGCTTTGTCTATCTCACAGGTGGGAGAATTTTCTTTTGTGATTTTTGCAGTTGCAAGTGTGGGCGGGCTTTTAGATAAAGAGTTAGAATCTCTTTTGATTTTAATCGTCATATTTTCTATGATGGTAACACCATTTTTTATCTCTCACATAACAAAGTTTGTTGATTCATTCATAGAGGATGATTTTGTGCATTTAGAAACAAAATCTTTTGCTGGGAGAAAAGATCATGTAGTGGTGTGTGGATACTCTGTAGTTGGTAAGTTCGTGGCTCAGCATCTTGATGAATTAGATGCTCCCTATGTTGTCATTGATAACTCTCCAAAACATGTTAAAGAGGCACTAGATGAAGATAAAGAGGTCTATCTTGGAGATATGTCTAAAAAGTCTATCTTAGATGCACTCAATGTCAAAGAATCAGTCGCTGTCATAGTTACGCTTGATAACCTAGCTAAAAAGCGTCTTATCTGTGAAGCTATTTTAAAGCATACTCAAAATATCAACTTGATTGTCAAAGTGGTTTCACTAGAAGAGAAAGAGGCTTTAAGTGATCTAGACATTACAGTCATAGTGGATGGAAAGTTAGAAGTCTCAAGGGTCTTAGTGGAGCGAATGATAACTTGTCAGCTAAAATACTAGAGTAACTTCATCATTCTCAGCTTGTACCACAAGGGTATGATAACTGGAAATCTTAGTTCCCACGACTCCCTGGTTTGATAGCCTCTGAGCCATCCTTGCAGAGTGGACATTCATCAGGACTGTAGATCTCAAAGGTAAAGTCCTCTAAGGCAAAAAATGGTATATCTTGAGGGAGCTTGCAGTTGGCTTTTGTGGTAATGTCACTATTTTCGCGTTTACAAAAACCACGATTGGCTAGTGCAGCTACACCAACGATAACACCACCGAGAGACTCAACAACACGAGCAGCTTCCATAGCGGAGCCACCTGTAGTGATGATATCTTCACACATAAGCACTCTCTCACCTTTTTTGATCTCAAAGCCACGGCGGATATTCATCTCGCCATCAACTCTCTCAGCAAAGATAGAGCGGACATCAAGAGCCGTTGCAAGAGCAAAACCTGCTATGAGTCCACCAAGTGCTGGAGCGCACACAGTATCTATCTGAAGTCCACTAGCTTGTATCTCTTTTGCTAGAGCAACAGCTAGAGTTTTAGCAGTTTTAGGATCTTCTAAAACTTTTGCTGATTGTAAGTAAAATTGTGAATGATTTGCGCTACTGAGTTTAAAATGCCCCTCTAAGAGAGCATCTGCATCCATATAGATTTTTTTGATATCCATAGTGATTATACCTTGAGTATTTCTTGCTCTTTATCTTTTAAGACAGAGTCGATTTGTGCAGTAAAAGTATCTGTTGTTTTTTGAATCTTTTCTTGAGCAGTTTTAGATTCGTCAGTTGTAATTTCTTTGTCTTTTTCTAGTTTTTTGATTTGGTCGTTTGAGTGTTTTCTATCGTTTCTTATCGAAACTTTAGTATCTTCACCTATGCCTTTCATCTTTTTAACAGTCTCTTGTCTTTGTTCTACTGTCATTGGTGGAAAAAAGAGCTTGATTTGATCACCATCATTGTTTGGGTTGACACCGATGTTTGCAGCGGCAATAGCACTCTCAATATCTCCTAAAAGGTTTTTCTCCCAAGGATTTACTACAATAGTAGTCGCATCGGTTGCAAGAACTGAGCCAACTTGATCAAGAGGCGTTTGCGTTCCATAATAGTCAATTTTTACATTCTCAAGAACTGTAGTAGTTACTTTTCCTGTACGAAGCGTTTTAAAATCTCTGTGCATATGTCCTACACTTGAGTTCATATTTTCTTCACATTCGCTATAAATTTCTTCTAACATAGTAATCCTTTTTTTAAATTTATTGAGCTGGTTTTTTAGCTGGTGTTGTCTCTTTTGTAGGAGCAATAGGTGTGATTGCTGTTGGGGCTACAACATTTGTATTTTCTATTATACTATCTACAACAGAAGCTTGTTTTGCTGATGAGTAGAGATAACCTAAAGCGATGGTATTGACTACAAATAAAAACCCAATGAAAAAAGTTGCTTTAGCTAAAAAAGCGTTGGGACCTTTAGCACCAAATACAGACTCATTTGAGCCACTGTATGCACCAAGACCTATGCTTGAGCTTTTTTGAAGTAGTACAGCGATCACTAAGATTACTACAAGTACAATTTGAACGATTAATAATAAATCAGTTGTCATAAAATAAATTCCTGTTTAGTCATAAATTCATCTTTATGACCATAGTTAAAGTTGCGAATTATATCTAAAAAAAGCTTTAATCCAAAATAGGGTATAATTTCCTCATAAGTTATCCTCAGTTTGAGAGGAAATCCAAGGTTTTTAATGAATTTGAAAAATATACTTTTTGTTCTTGTTGTTGTCGTTTTTTTATTGAACATTCTTTTCTTGCAAGAAGATAAAAAATCACCACAAGATGCACTAAGAAAACCAACAATAGCACTCAGCACATTTCCTCTTTATGATGTTGCAAAAAATATAGCAAGAGATAAGATAGACACTTATATGATATTGCCAATAGGGGTGGATGTCCATTCTTATGAACCAAATCCAAAGCAGATTGTTAAACTTTTTAAAAGCGATTTAGTCATCTTTAGCGGAGCTTCACTAGAACCTTGGATATCAAGACTAGATTTTAAAAACAAAGTGCTTGATATGAGCCAATATGTTACGCTCATAGAGATGGACGCTTCTCACCATCATGCTCATGAGGATCATACCCATGCAGATGCACATACAGATCCTCACTATTGGTTGAGCATCAACAATATGAAAAAGGTAACGCACAAGATAAGCGAGGAGATGATCAAGCTTGATCCACAAAACAAAGATTTTTATCAGCAAAACACACTAGCTTATCTTAAAAAGCTTGATGCTCTTGATCTAGCATATAAAACGACCTTAAGCTCTTGTAAAAAGAGTGAGATTTTGACAAATCACAATGCTTTTTCTTATCTTGCAAAAGAGTATGGGTTTGAAGTACTCTCTTTAAGTGCTTTTTCTCCAGATGCAGAGGTCGATGCAAAAAATATGATTCGTTTAATGCACGATATTAAAAAGGATCATATTTCTACCATTTTTTATGAAAGTTTTGCAAGTTCAAAGGCTATAAATACTTTAGCTAAAGAGGTGGGTGTAAATGTTGAAGTGCTACAACCACTAGCAAATATCACCAAAGCTGAAAAGGGACTCTCTTATAATCAGATTATGAGTTTAAATCTTTTGAAATTGAAAAAGGCTATGGAGTGCCGTTGAAGTTTCATCTCCCTATCTTTGAGGTTAAAAACCTCAATTTTAATGTTGCAAAAGAAAATATTTTAAATAATATCTCTTTTGATATATTGCAAGGGGAGTATATAGGCATTATAGGTCCAAATGGTGGGGGAAAAACTACGCTTATCCGTATGCTTTTGGGTTTAGAAAAACCTACAAGTGGCGAGATAAAAATCTACGGTAAAAGACTTAAAGATTTTAGAAGATGGGATAAGATAGGGTATGTACCACAAAGAGCATCTCATGTAGATAGTAGTTTCCCAGCAACGGTTCAAGATATTGTCAACATGGGGCGTACATCTAAAAGAGCTATCTTCTCAGGTATGAGTGAACATGACCATGAAGTAGTGCGAGATGCAATGATAAAGATGGATGTTTTGGATTTGGCACAAAAGATAGTGGGGACACTCTCTGGTGGTCAAAGACAAAGGGTGATGTGTGCGCGAGCTTTAGCATCATCGCCAGAGATTTTAATCCTAGATGAGCCAAATACTGGTGTAGATACACGCTCTCAAAATAGATTTTATGCTCTTTTGCGGTCACTCAATAAGGAAGAGGGGATTACTATTGTTTTTATAACACATGATGTGGGCGTAATCGTAGATGATATAGCAAGACTTTTTACGATCAACCAAAAAGCTACCATCTGCAATAACCCAAAACAAACACTGAGTTGTGAAGATATGAGCACGCTTTATGGCACAGATGCACATCTTGTTCACAATCATAAGCATGGACATTAAAATGAGTGAGATGCTTCAATACTCTTTTATGCAAAATGCTTTTATTGCTGGTGTTGTTATAGCTATATTGGCAAGCGTAAGTGGTACATTTGTAGTGCTTCGTAGATACTCTATGATTAGTGAGACATTAGCACATTCCGCATTGGTTGGTGTTGCTGTTGGTCTTGTGGCAGGTTTAAATCCTTTGTGGGTCGCTGTTATTGTTGCTCTGCTATCTTCTTGGCTCATAGAGTATCTTAGAAGTTCATTTGCTCTGTATTCTGATGCTGTCCTTGCTATCTTACTCTCAGGCTCTTTAGCCATAGCCGTTATCATAGTCTCTTTAGGGGGTGCTTTTAACAATTCACTCTTTTCTTATCTTTTTGGCTCCATTCTTTCTGTCAGTTCAGGGGATGTGATGATGATTGTACTTGTAGGGGGTGTAGCTCTAGCCTTGCTTTTGATGTTTTCAAAAGAGTTGTACTTCATAGCTTATGATGAAGAAGTAGCACAAACGAGTGGCATCAAGGTAAAAGCACTGAACTTTTTACTTGTGAGTGTTGTTGCTATTATTATTGCTCTGTCCGTAAGGGTCGTTGGCTCTTTGCTCATAGGTGCTTTGATGGTTATCCCAAGTGTTGCGGCCTTACAGTTTAAAAAAGGGTTTAAAAGCACCACTCTGCTTGCCTTGTTTTTTGCTGTAGTAAGTGTCCTCTTTGGCATAACTCTCTCTTACGAGTTTTCACTTCCCTCTGGGGCGACCATAGTTTTATGTGTTCTTTTTATCTTCATCATTTCACTCATACTCAACAATAAAAAGTAAAGATGGGATGAGTATTGATACAGAGTTTTCTAATCATGCCTTGGATTATAGTTCATACAATATCATTCAAAATCAAGTGATAGAGCATCTCCTCTCTAAGGTAAAAACAAAGCCTCAGCGTATTTTCGACTTGGGTTGTGGTGATGGTGCTCTTTGTTCAAAGATAGATTGGACTTATGAGCATTTTTTAGGGGTTGATTTTGCAAAAGGGATGCTAGAGTTGCACCCAAAGTCACAAAAGATAGAGTGCATCTATGGTGATTTTAACAATCAAGAACTTTTTTCACATCTTTACACAACTCAGTATGATTATGTTTTCTCAGCAAGTGCGCTTCAGTGGGCAGATGATTTGCAAAGAGTTTTTCAAAATATCAGTGCATTTAAAACCCCTGTAGCACTTGCTATCTTTACATCAAACACATTTAAAACACTAAACAAAACTGCACAGATAGACTCCATCCTTCAAAGTTCTAAAGAGATAGATGCTCTACAAAAGAAGTATTTTGATGCAGAGTTTGAAGTGCTTAACTATAAGTTAAAATTTGATACAACAAAGGATATGTTCTCTTACATAAAAAAAAGCGGGGTTAGCGGTTCGAGAAAGATTCTCTCTTTTAAGCAAACAAAAGAGTTGATGAGAAAGTATCCTGTTGATTATTTGGAGTTTGAGGTTGCTTTTATTACTTCTTTTTCAAGGTCATAAAGTTCATACCTTATATGTTTAAATTTTTCACTCTCTTGAATACTTTGAAGTTTAAATAACTCCTCTAACACTCTTGCACTTTCCTCGGCTCGTTTAAAGTTTGCAATAATGATACTTTTTAGATCACTACGAGTGAGTTCACTCTTAGTGCTTGAGCGTAGTACATCATTGATGCTATCTCGATGCTCTAGGAGTGCATCTATGTTGTCACAAACTGCTAAATGTCGGATAGATTTGAGTTTTTTTGAGAGTTCTTTGTTGTTGTGGAGATAACGCATGAGGTCTTCTACTACGCGTACACCCTCTTTTAGACGGTTGAGGTTAGCATCTATCACCCGATAAATTTCGGGTGAAAGTGATCTGTCTTTAGTCATCGTTTCCTAAAACTCCAAAGATTTGAAGGAGAGAGATGAAGATATTTAAAAAGTCTAGGTAGAGTGCAATCGCTCCATCAATAGGAGTTTCATAAGCACCTTGCATAATATTTTGTGTATCAAAAATAACTAAGATACTAAATAAAAGCACTACACCACCAGCAATTACGAGTTGAAAAATTGGGTTACCAAGAAAGATATTGATGATAGAAAAACCTATGATAACAAAGAGAGCTATCATCAGTGGTTTGCCGTATGATGTAAAATCTTTCGTTGTTTTTATAGCGTAGAAACTCATAGCACCAAATACCACTGCAGTCATCGCAAATGCGTTACCAATGATAGTTGCTCCACCACTCATACCAAGAGTAGAAGAGAGAAGAGGGGCTGTAGTGATTCCTGTCATAAATACAAAAGCAAACATAACCATGAGATTAATCCCTGGTTTGTGTTTTACAAACTGTAAAGCTATCAACAAGCCAATTTCTAAAAAGAAAAGTGGCCACATCATCCCTTGTATAGCACCTGCTAATGGGATGCCAACATAAGCACCAACTGCACCAGCCATCATAGAAGCTGCAAAGAGCTTGTATGTTTCTTTTACAAAAGTGATGATTTGTGTGTCATTGCGAGAAGCAGTTCCCTGTGTATAAGAGGTATTGCTTCTAGCGTAATCGCGATTATAGAGTCCCATAATTTATTCCTTAAAAAAAGTGTAAATAGTACACCTTTGTAATTTAAAATGTATTTTACAGTTAAAGAGTAAACCCATAGAAACAACATCAAAAAATGCTGAGAGTTAAGCAACTTAATAGCAAATTCACTATAAACTACCAACAATCAAAAGAATATAGGAGATTTTTTATGGCTGGTGTACATTTTAATTATGAAAGTTTTAAGCAACTACTTCGTTTAAGCATAGGTATAGCTGGAAGACTTGATGAAAATCGTGCTGAGAGTTTGACGATGCTTTATTGTGACTTTTCAGATATCAATGATGCTGATATAGAAAATTCTCTTCAAGAAGTACTAAGAAACTCAGACTCCATCGTGAACCATGAAAATGACTACTATTTCGTACTGCCATATACAGATAAGTATGGTGCAGAAACCGTGAGAAAGATGTTTAGTGATTTTTTTGATAAAGAGTTTATTCATTTTGTAGTGAGCTTCCCTGTTGATGGCGAAGATGAAGCGGAACTGACAGAATTTTTACAAAACAGTGTTAAGAAGTTTTGTAAAAAAGATATAACATATTTGGATGCATTAGCCTAAAGTAAAATTAAAATTTATAACCCACACCAAAGAGAATATTATGCGTGTAGTTAAAACTAATCTTTGCAGTATTGTTGATGTTAATAGTATGGTTGAGAAAGAAACCTTGATATTTACTAAACAGGTAGAGTTCATCCATGAGTTTGTACTCTGCTGCTAAATCAAAACCATATACTAAGTTTTTACTCGCAGATGATGATGCATAAGAATTTAGCTCTAAAGATGAATACCCGAGTAACAGACCCCCTCCAACACAAAAATCATTGTCTAAATCATATCTATAATTCACGGCTCCGTAGATATTGCGTATCGAGATATCGGTTGTAGATGCATTAAGGTATGCTAGAGATAGTGAGAGACCATTTTTATACTTATAACCACCCTCTAGTAAGTAGCTTACCCCCTTGCTAGAAAGCTGAGATGCACTGATGTTGTTTGTGCTACCACTGGTACTTGCATATCCCAATGCTACATCTACATAAAAGTTTTTGAGCATCTTTGTTGTCTCAGGTTTTGTATCATCTGCAAACACCTGTGGTACGACAATCTGTTCTTCTTGGGGTATAGCTTCGGTATTTGTATCGACCTTAGATTTATCATCAATAGTCACTACTTTAGCATAAGGAAAATTTCCCTGAACTCTTTTGAGTACATTTTGTGCATTTTGAGGGTTTGTGTATGATGCACTATAAACATAGTAACCTGATGTAAGAGTTTGAACATACATCTTTACTCCTAGTTGTTGGAGTGTGTGATTGATCTTTGCAAGATTAGTTTTGTAGGATGTTTTTGTTATCAATATGCGTTGAGATTGCTCTTGAGCAAAGGCTAGACTCACCCCTATGCTTAAAAGTATGATGATTTTTAATAATTTCATGTTTTTTCCTTAATTTAGTTCTGTATAACTAAAGACTTTTGTTGGTGTTATATCTCTTTGACTTGTAGAATTGAGTATATATCTGTAACAACCATATAAACCTTGAGAATCTTTAGGTGTTTTAACATATATCGTTTGTTTTTTGCTCTTTGCCCATGCTGGGTCATACAAGATGTGGTAGTTATCTGCAAATATGATTATATCATCACTTGAATCAACTGAAGGCGTTGAAGATATGCTTGGGTAGTAAAGGGTAACCGTTGATTGGCTAATGTCAACATTTGCTGGGTAGTTAGATCTTATACCTATCCCATTAGCAACATCTTTTTTATAGTTAGCGGTGTCTCCATTAAAGGTAGGTATGCTGTATGATTGTATCTCGTGATAATTATTGGTGCTTGATGTGCATCCATTTGGATCAAGCTCTGCATTGGTTGTATTAAATATTGTCTGAGTTAAAGACTCATTTGTGATGTTAATATCTACTACATTGAGTACGGAACTAGCATTTGCATCTCGGATGAGTTGATAGGCTTCTTGCTGTTTTATGTCCAATGACTTTTGTAGGCGGTTGAGGTTGTCAATGTTGAGAGAAGTATCTTTTGCTAAAGAGTTCAAGCTTTTTTTGAGTGCATCTGCTTGGGCTATAACAAAGTCTTTTTCATTTTTAGGTATGGAAAAGTTTAGTCTTACTTGGAGCATTTCCAAAATATTTGACATATTGAGGTTGAGTTCTATCATCTGTTTTTTAATCTCATCTTGGATGTGAGAACTATTGTAGTTTGCAAGATTTTTCTTGATGAGCACTTCTAAGAGTAGTTTTGTATGTTGAATCTCTTGAGAGATAGTAAAAACATCTATGCTGAGCATCGGGTTTTGTGCTAGTTGTGTTTGAGTAAGCGATAATAGAGTTGAGATGATACTCTTTGCATCAGCTAGATCCGCCAATGTTTTATCTGTCGAGTTTTCAAAACTATTTGCCACTAGGTCTGTGATGGGAGATATGATGACACTATCATTTTCTTTTAAGGCTCCATAGTCAAATACAGTTTTAAAAGTATCGTGAAAGAGCCTGTTTGTTGAGGTATCCTTACCATCTGTTGCTATGATTTGCACAAGTGATGCATTGTGATCAAGCATGGAAAAGATATAGTCTCCAGTAGCATTTGTGCTTGTAGTTTGTTCTTTGAGGCTACATACTCCATCGAGATTTGTGTCAAAACATACGCTTGCATTTTTGATGTAGCCATCAACAACTGTGCCATGAAAAGTTTTAGAGGTATGAGAAAGGTTAGTGTCTGCAGTATAGTTAGAATCTACTCCACACCCTGCAAAAAGTAAAACAATAGCAGTAAACATAAATATTTTATATCTGTTGAACACTATATTTCCTTTTTAAAACTCTTTAACTAATGTAATAGCAAAAAATATACCAAATTTTCTTAAAGTTTTTTCAAAACTAGTCGATAATAGCAATATGGGAAGATTACAGGGAATCATT
>WFMY01000229.1 GCA_015488855.1 Helicobacteraceae bacterium | reverse complement strand
TGAGCGAAGCATTGGAAGTGATAGAACGGCAGAACAAGACGTTAGAGAAGTATCACACAGTAAGTCAAGATATCAACATCAATATCAACGAGGAACAAGTCAGCGAATTGGAGAGCTTGTTCACGAAGCAAAGGGGAGAGTTAGAGAGCTTACAACGACAGTTAGACGCTTTGGAGAGAAAGCTATAGAAAAGGTCAAGGAGCTAACACGCAAAGCAGAGAGGAGTATCTCTCGAGGGTTTGGCATGTCACGGTAAAGATTGTTGTTGTTTTGAAATTATTTTATATACTTCTATAAAAGAAGAATTACTAAGAGGAACAATTATCGTACCGTTTGTATCTATAGCACCCCATGTTCCCCCAATCATCGTAGAGTGTTCTCCTACTTTATGTTTTTTGCACCCATTGCATACTATTGCTTTTTTGTTTTCAAAAGGAAAAGCAAAATCATATTCAGGCTTTATAATAATATCTAAGTTGGTATCAAAATATCCTATTTTTTTATTTTTATCAACTGTTCTAGCAAGACCATCTTTAAAATAATCTGCACCATTATCAAATCCCAAAACTCTTCTTGTCTTAGCATGTTTTGTGAAATAAAAAACTCCTATATCTGACATTAAATAGCTTAAGTTATTTTCAGAGTAATGACTATTTTCAAGAATATCTTTTGATATGTAAATATCACTTTTATCAATCCCAATATATATATTCGATGGTTGCAAGGATACACACTGCTCTTTTTTTATAAATGTCAATTCTTTTGCGTTGTAATAAAAACAACTGATAGGTTTTGGTTCACTTGAATTACATGATATAAATAACATAGATAGTAAAATTAATAATTTTTTCATTTATCCCGCTGGATATACATATCTTGTTTTTTGATGAAATCATTAAACTTTTTAGAGTTATAAATTTTAAAACAATTTAAAAAAACCACAGGCTTTCCTGTTCTTTTACTTTTGCCTTTTATGGAAGGATATATCTTAGTAAAGTAACGTTCTGTTTCTTTATATGGATCATGAATGACTTCAAGTGTTTCTTCATTTTGTTTTATTGTATGCATACCTGTTCCCATTAAATGATATGATGAACCAGCAATAAGTAAATCAGAAAAGACTATATTGGTTGTAGAATTAACATCATCTTTAAACTGTTCATATATACAATGACTAAAGCCATATATTTTTAATTTATTTCTTGCTTCTATTGTGTACTCATTAGTCTTTTTATTATTGTTTGAGCATGATACAAAAATAAATAAAAATAAAATACTGATATATGCTATTTTTAACATTATTTTAACTCCCATAAGCGTATTTTGGTTACTTGAGAGAAATCGAAATAGTGATGATTTCCACCAAAGCATCCACCATCTCCACATTTTTCCCCATCCCATAAGGTGACATGACCAGTTGCATCATTCCAATCTTCAACATCAAAAGCTATTACACCTTGTTTGCCAGTAAAAGGCTTACTGTGTAATTTAAAGCATTCAGATGCATTGGAACATGGTTCAGGAGTATATTCTATTTCAGGTTTCCCCCATAATGTTTCTAGATAAATTTTTACTTCTGAAACACGCATTATGTATGCTTTATTATCCCCACCTTTAACTCTATATATACCGTGACTAGGGTTAATAGTCCCCCCTTTTATTATATACTTTCCATTATTGAAAGAGTAACTGAGTCTAATAGCACAAGAATTTTGATAATTTCTAAATTCAATAGGCTTTTGTAGGTCTTCCAAGTAAAGTTTATATACATTTCCTCCAACAATTTCGTATACTTCCGAGGCTCCAAGTGGACTAGATGACATTGAGTATGCAACTTTTTCATAAGCTTTCCAAACATCATTAAACTTAGGTCTATTTATTTTTACAGAGGATGACGTAGTTCCACTTCTTGCAGTTAATTTACTCATGATAATTTTCCTTCTAATACTATACTTGTAGCCTCAAAAACATTCAATATATCAGCCTTTCCATCACTACCAACAGTCCCGCTAAAGCTTTGTGTGCTTCCGTCAGGCATATCTACGTTAACACTCACACTTTCTCCTGATTCATATCCTTTGGTTTCCACATGCATATTGATGTCTGTATAGTGTCTTGATATATTTGAAAGTGCTTTTTTATCTTCACCGTAAGACCATGTTATCTTGGTGACTTCTTTATCTTTATTTAAAAGCTCTGCTATCCCCTCATCTAACCCACCTACCATTTGAGCCATACCAGTATCAAGCATCAAAGCACTATCACCACTAACAATAGTCCCACCATGAGAAGTTTTAGACCCTAAAAAGGCTACAAGTTGTCCACCTGCCATGGCTACAGGTGCACCCTCTATGATAGTTGCACCACAACCTACTGTATCACCAACACAAGCGGTAGCTTTTCCATTGACAGTAAGTAAACCACTTCCACTGACAATGGTACTTGGACTAT
>WFMY01000228.1 GCA_015488855.1 Helicobacteraceae bacterium | reverse complement strand
TCTTTGGTGATCTCTGCAAAAGGACCTTCTAATGGAGGTGGTAGAAATGCCCCTCCAAATTTTCCAAAAAAACCGTTCTCGTCTGGGTGTGACTCTAAATATGACTTTGACATCTAACAATCCTTAATTTAATTTGCTATTATTATTATAATTAAGTAATGTTAAATGTTTTCTTATATGCCTCTTGAAGTGGCAATTCTCTATCTTTGTAACTTATCAAGTCACCAAATTCTATCTCAACAACTCTTCTCACACTAGAATCAGCAATAGCATCTTCTAAGATTTTATCCGCACGATTACGAATATATAGAGGTAAGATATCAAGGCGATTTTTTATGGCCATCAGCTGTGCACCTGACTTGAACTCTCCCAAAGGCTCATCAGACTTATTTCTTGTACCCTCTGGAAAGATGTAGATACTATCGCCCTCTTTGACTTTTTGTTTGATCTCTTTAAAAAAAGCACCCATTTGTGATGCTTCACGATCTATCAAAAGAGTCCCAGCATTTCTTACAAACAAACCAAAGAAAAAAGAGTCATAAAGCTCTTTTTTTGATATCCAATATCCTTGTATATTATGGCTTCTAGTAGCTACTTCTACTATCAATGGATCAATTATTGTGCGGTGGTTTGATGCTAAAAGATAGTTTCCATTTTCTGGAATTTTTTGTTCATTGATCACTTTTACTTCTATGTTGAGAGTCTCAAGTAAAGAGGCACAATACTGTGCTCTTAGAGTTTTTTGCTCTTTTAAAGTTTTTAGTTTTCTCAGTTTCAATCCATACCAATTTGTAAGAAAAGTTGAATAAAGTGCCATTTTAATTTGATTGAATGTCATGATATTTTGCCCTTGATGTATATCCCTGTATCTTTAACCTCGATGAATCCATCATCTTGAAGTTTTGTCAGTGAACGCTTATATGCTTTTTTACTTAAAGAGAAAACATCTTTGATGAGATCTGCATCACTTTTATAATTGTAAGGCATTTTACCGCCATTTTGTTTTAATATCTCCAAAACCCTCTGTGCATCATCAGTTTTTTTCACAGCGGCACTTCCTTGTAGTTTAATGTCTATGCCACCATCTTTACGAACTGTTTTTATAAACGCTTGGCGTTCTTGTCCTATTTCAAGGCTCTCAAAAATTTCATTTTTATAGATAAGCCCTTCATATTTGTTCTCAACTATACATTTAAAACCAAGTGGAGTTTTGGCAATGATGACAATCTTCACCGCTTGATGTGGTTTAAGACCTTTTGGCTTTGCTTCAAAATACGATTGAGTTTTTTCACTCCCTACAAGTCTATGTGTTTTTTCATCATAAATCACTTTTAAAAAGCGTTTCTCACCCACTTTAAAAGGGCTTCTTTGAAGCATGTTTGGAACAAGCAGGTCTTTTAAAAGCCCCCAGTCCACAAAAGCACCAAACTTTACCACATCTACCACCTCAAAAAAAGCAAACTCATCAAGCATCGCCTTTGGTCTCAGGGAGGTGGCGATAAGTCTATCTTCACTGTCTGTGTATAAAAACACATCTACCAACGAGTCAACAACCATCTCCTTTGCTTCATAAGCTTTTGGAAGTAGTACATCTTTTTCATCAAGTGCATGAAGATGTAGACCGTGGGGGGAGTATCTATCGACACGAAGTATGTTGCGTCGCCCGAGCTCTAAATGCTCATTTTGTTTTTTTGTTTGCATAGGTATTTCCGTTTTTTATTTATCCCAAATTATGCAATAGGAATTTCTAAAATTTGCCTTGTGTGCAATGATAGGTAAAGTTTTTAATTCTCTATTGCATAATTTGGGATTGGTATTATAGCACTAATAAAATGTATAACCAACTAAGATTTGCGTACTTTGTGCATCTAAAGACAAATTATTATACTTTCTATTGTCGTACTTGCCTGCTCTTTTTACAACAAGTTCTATATTCATATTATTGTCTAATTCGTACCCAAAAGAGAGGAGATAAGCAGTCCCAAAGTTAGCATTATGCTTATCTATGCTTTTAAAGACGCCACTACCTATGCTTCCAGAGATAAAATAACTCTTATTCTCTGTAAAAAAATAACTCATCCCTAAACCATTAAGTGCATCAAGATATATTTTGTTTGTATATAAGTTACCATTTTTATATGGTGCACTAAAAAAAGTTGTATAGTTACTATAAAAAATCGCAAAATGTTCATCTAAAAAAAGACCAGCCTTAAAGCTCGTACTAACACCACTATATAAATTTTTTCTTTGTGACTTTGAGTTATTTAAAAAGTTCATATCTTGGTAGGCGAAACCAGCACTAAACCCTACAAAAAAACCAGCTCTTTTTCCACTATCAACACTTAGCTTATTATCATCATCTCCAAGAAGATTTAGACTTAGAAAGATAGATAAAATTATTATTAACATTTTCATAACACGATTATAGTATAATTAAGAATACAAGGTTTAAAATGAGTCAGTTTTTTTTAGTATTTTTCTCTTTAGTGTTTTTAAGTAGCTGTTCAAACGATGCAAAGCAGAGTGCTGTGACAAATATCTACACAGCTTCCATCCCTTTTTCAAGCAAGTGTGCTAACTCTAAGATAACTACTGTTACTAGTGCAACAGACAGACCGATGCTCGTTGTTCTTCTTAGCTACAAAAATATTCAAATCTCTTCAGATTTAACAACTTGGGCAACAAAAATTTTTGGAAAAGGGCAGGGGCAACTTAACAATTATTATCGTGAGATAAGTCAAAATCAATTTGAATTTTCTGAAGCAACTGAGTGCAATGGAATAGCCTCTGTTTTTCTAGGACAAGATCATCCAGATGCACAAAATATAGCAAATATCTATCCAGACCTAGCCTTAGCCTTAAGTGCATTAAAAGATAAAATCTCTTTTAGTGCTTATGACAATAATGGAGATGGGTATATTAGTAAAGATGAACTCCTCATCACTTTTATCGTTGCTGGTTATGAGGATGCTTATGAGGGGCAACATGTCACTAATGGTATCTGGGGGCAAAAAGGTTGTATTGATGATAGTTCCATAGCACCCATTGTCGATGGGGTAAGCCTTCTCAATTGTAGAGATCAGGGTAATTTTGCACTTTTTGGTGAAAAACATAATATTCAGGCACCCCATGATGCAACTATTGGTATTATCGCTCATGAGTTAGGTCACTCTGCTTTTAATCTTGTAGACCTTTATTTTGGTGGAGGGATAGGTGCTTTTGGCTTGATGGGTGCAGGGATTTGGGCGTATGCTAATGATTCCCAGTATCCAGGAGAAACCCCTGTTCATATGTGTGCTTGGTCTAAAGTCTATAATAAGTGGGTAACTCCAGATGAGACAAATGGAACAAAGGTAATGAATGCAACTTCCCTCACGAGTTATAATGTAGTCAAAGTACAAAATGGCTCAAAATACTATTTGCTTGAAAACAGAAATAACAGTGGCTATGATAAGGGTTTATATTTTCTTCATGCAAACTTTAACGGGGGAGTTGCTATCTGGGAGATTGACGATACTAAAACGACACAAGTACATATTGATAATAATAGTGTCAATGCTGATGCTTATGATCGAGGAGTCTCTTTAGTTGATGCAAAACTAGGTGGTTTTGTAGATGGTGGTAAAAAGGGCAAGGGGAATACTCTTTTTTACAGTGGTAATGTTGATGCATTCCATACAGCAGATGTAAATATCTCAAACATAAGCACTCAAGGCACTACCATGACCTTAGATATTAATTAGGAGAAATCATGAAATATATATGTATCTTATTTGCATTAACAACTATACTCTTTAGTGCACCTGCACGAGAT
>WFMY01000227.1 GCA_015488855.1 Helicobacteraceae bacterium | reverse complement strand
TCGAGCGTGCAACCCTTCATAACTTTGATGAGATTGAGCGTAAAGATATCCGTCTTGGAGACAAGGTTATCATCCTTAGAAGTGGTGATGTGATACCAAAAATCATCAAAGTTTTAGTGCATGAGCGTCGTGGTAACGAGGTGAAGTTCGATAAACCATCACTTTGCCCAGTGTGCCATACAGAATTGCTTCAAGAGGATGTTCTTATCAAGTGTCAAAACCTCTCTTGCGAGGCGAGAGTTGTTAACTCCATTGTTTATTTCGCTTCAAAACCGTGTTTAAATATAGATGGACTTGGTATCAAGATAGTGGAAACCCTTTTTAATAGTGGACTTATAAGAAGTGTTCTCGACCTTTTTGATTTGACCTTAGAAAAACTTTTGGTACTAGAAGGTTTTAAGGAGAAAAAATCTCAAAATCTTTTAGATGCACTCCAAAATGCAAAAGGGTGTGATTATTGGAGATTTATCAATTCTTTGGGGATTGAACATATAGGGGAGGTGGCTTCAAAAACTTTAAGTGCTGAGTTTGGTTTTGGTTTTGTTGAGGCTACAAAAGAGCAAATCATCGAGTGTGAAGGGATAGGTGAAGAGATGGCTGAATCTGTTTTAGAATTTGTACGAGTAAACAGAGAAACGATAGCAACCTTACATACTATACTTCAGCCTAAAGAGCCTTCAAAGAAAGTCGAAGCAGAAGAAAATCCTTTTAAAGCAAAAACAGTAGTACTCACAGGAACTATGAGTGAATCCCGTGGGGTTATCAAAGAGATCTTAGAGCATTTAGGGGCAAAGGTCTCGGGGAGCGTTTCTAAAAAAACAGACTTTCTTATCTATGGTGAAGATGCTGGAAGTAAGTATGATAAAGCAATGAGTCTGGGAGTGAAGTGCATCACAGAAGACGAGATGAGGGTCTTAATATGAAGTATATTTTAGTTTTAGTATTGATGCTCTCTTGTGTATATGCAGATAGAGAGGGTGGACCCTATGTTGGAATGGGCTATGGGGAACAAAAATACAATGATAATGGACTTTATACTACTCTTAAAGAAAAGAGATCAAAGAGTTTATATTTTTATGCAGGTGCCTATATTAACAAATATCTTTCAGTTGAAATCAATTATTTAAAAATAGCACCTTATACGGCTCTCCTCAAGTCTAAGAATGTCAAGTTAGATTTATCTATTGTTACTGTATCAACTTTAATACATTATCCTTTTTATCATGATATGTTTGATCCTTACATCAAGTTTGGTGTTGGTGATATACGAGAGAAAGTGGCCAATGCAAAAGGCTTTACTTTTGTATATGGGATAGGCACTTCTTTTCGTGTGAGTGAGTTGTTTAGTATTAAACTAGCTTATGATATATATCCCTTTGGTTATGATCAAGTAAATCAACAAGGTGTAGCAAATGGTGTTGCTGATTATAACCAAGATATCAGGTATGTTTACACAGCGGTGGAGTTTCAGTTTTGAGATTAGATAATTATCTTGTAGAAAACAATTTAGCTATGAGTAGGACAAAGGCACAGAGCATCATTAAAAACTCTTTGGTAAGCATCAACGCTAAAATAGTCAAAAAAAGTGCGTATCAGGTTGAAGATGAAGATAGAGTTGAGGTGGCAGAGCATCTTAAATATGTCTCTCGCTCAGCAAATAAACTCAAAGGTTTCCTTACTGAGTTAGACTTAGACATAAAAGATGCAGTGTGTTTAGACATAGGTGCTTCTACTGGTGGTTTTACTCAGGTTTTATTAGAGTATGGTGTCAAAGAGGTGAGTGCTGTAGATGTTGGCTCAAAGCAACTTCATGGGCAGATAAAAAACGATCAAAGAGTCTTCTCTTATGAAAACTGCGATATACGAGACTTTAAGAGTAAAAAAGTTTTTGATTTGGTGGTGAGTGATGTTGCTTTTATCTCCTTGCTCAATATCCTTGATGCTGTTGATGTATTGGCAAATGATACAATTATATTATTGTTTAAACCTCAGTTTGAGGTTGGACGCGAAGCCAAGCGAGATAAGCATGGTGTTGTTTTAGATGTCAAGGCGATAGAAGAAGCGATGCAAAAGTTTGAGAAGGCGTCT
>WFMY01000226.1 GCA_015488855.1 Helicobacteraceae bacterium | reverse complement strand
TCTTGTGCTTTTTGTTTTGCTGTATTGCTCATCTGAGCTGGCTGCCATGAAAACACATAGTCCCCATCACGCTGTTCATGCCCTATAGGCTCACAAAACACTGTCTCTTTGGCATTTCTAGCCGTAAGCATAGTGATCTCATAATCAAAATCCACAAATGCTTCTACTATAAGCTCACTTGCATCACCTCTTGCCTCTTTTGCTTCTTCCCAAGATGCAGGGATATCCGTTTCACTTCTCGCTATAGACTGTCCATGCCCTGATGAACTCATAACAGGTTTGATTACCACTGGAAAACCAAGTTCAAGCCCAGCTTCTAACATACCCTCTTGTGTTGTTACAAATCTGTACGCCCCCGTTTTTAATCCTAACTCTTCTGCTGCAAAGGTACGGATATTTTTACGGTTCATCGTTTTACTGACTGCATCAGCATTTGGGATGATGTTGAACCCCTCTGCTTCTGCTTCAAAGAGTGCATCTATGGCGATAGCCTCTATCTCAGGGAGGATATAGTCAGGTTTTTCTCTACGGATAACCTCAAGAAGAGCATCTTTATCCTGCATGTTGATAACATAAGAACGATGTGCTACATGATGCGCTGGAGCATTATCATAACGATCAACTGCAATAGTCTCAAGACCTAAGCGTTGTGCTTCGATGATAACTTCTTTTGCCAACTCACCTGAGCCAAGGAGCATAATTTTTTTAGAGTTTGATTTGAGAGGGGCAGAAAATTGCACGAAATAATCCCTTTTTAAGGGAATTATATCAAAATAAAATTAATCTAACGCTTGAGTTGAATTAATGTTTGGAGGAGTTGATCCGAAGTGGTAATAGTTTTTGCATTGGCTTGGAAACCACGCTGAATGATGATCAGCTGCGTTAGGGCACGAGAAAGGTCAACATTTGATGTTTCTAGTGCTGATGACTGGATAAATCCTCTCCCTGCTGTTGCTGCAGTTCCGATGATAGGATCTCCTGAGTTGGCAGTTTGGCTAAATACATTGCCACCTTCACTCGCTAAACCTTCATTATTTGTAAATTTTGCCATACCAATTTGTGCCAATCCAAAAGAATGACCATTTGAAAATGAACCAATCAAAGTACCAGTTTGATCAATTCTAATACCAACCAAGTCACCACCAGTAAAACCATCTTGAGAGATTCCAGATGTTGTAGAAACACTATCAAAACTTGTCATCCCATCAAATGAATTTGCTGCACCAAAAGATAAGTTAATCTGTTGATTTGGAGCAGAGCCATTATTTCCTGTAAATGAGACATTTGGTGGATTGTAAGTCGCTAAAGAACCATCATTATTGAACTTTACAGATCCAAATTTTTCATTTGTTGGTGCTACGGTATCAATAGTAGCTGGCGAAGGAGCAGTTATGGTCATATCCCATTTTGAACCTGTATTTGCATCAAGAGAAACTTTTCTAAATTCCATTCTCAGTGTATGCTTTGAACCCAAAGAGTCAAAGACATCTATCGAACTAGAACTAGTAGCTGCATTAAAACTTTGTGAAAATGCCTTTCCACCACTTGCCACAGGAAGCACTGAATTGAGTGCTGTCATATTTTGCGTAAAGCGAGGATTCTCAGTAGTTCCCGATTCTACTATGGAAGTTACCTGTATATTGAGGTCATAATCTTGAGCACTTCCACCAGGGTTAGAGACTTCAAATTTTCCAGAACTATTAACTTTTATCTTAACATTACCTTTAATACCATCAGCATTGTTATCCTGAGCTTGGTTTTCCATAGCTGCTCTAAGATCAGCCATTGTTGTAAATGTTTTGTCAGCACCAACTACTGCTGTTGAACCAGTTGGATCATAACGGTATCTATAGGCTGTCTCTTCAAGCCCTTTTGTAGAAGTCGTTGTTAGTCCACTTCCCCCAGCTACAGCTGTTAAACGAATATTGTGCGATGCACCAGATGCTGAGTTTGTGTTGATAAGGTTAATCTTATTAGCAACAGCATCATAGGTAGCAGTTACCCCTGTTGTAGAGACCTGTGCATTGATAGCAGAGACAAATCTTGCGGCATTTTGTTGTGCAGTATTTGCTGCTACTCCACCTGTAGTTGTTATCTGTTTTGTACTTCCATCATCAAGAGTAAAAGTAACATTAAGTTCTGCTGCACCAGCAGACACTGCCGCCCCATCTGTCTTTGTAGAACTTTGAAATGCTACCCAGACCCCCTGGTTTTTTTGTAATGAAAATGCTTCACCAGCACCATTGAACATTACGCCTAGATTACCAGAAGCGATAGGGTTGCCATTTTTATCGACTGCTGGTAAAGTTGGTAGAGTTGGTGCTGGACCACTTGGCACTTCATAAGCAGGAGAAAAATTCTTTACAATTGGACCGGAGTTAAGATTTGCTTTAAGTACAACTGCGGATGATGGTTGGGCAGGAGTTGTAAGACCTGGTGCTATCTTTATATCTGAGATTGTTCCTGTTGAATCCACTTTGCCAGTACCAGAATCTCGCGTCCAACCTTGGACAATCAAACCATTATTATCTACAAAGTTACCATTCGCATCAAATTTAAAATCCCCATCACGGGTATATTTGTAAGTAGTTCCATTATCTGGAGATACAACATAAAAACCATCCCCTTGGATAGCGACATCAGTATTTTTATCTGTATTTTTTACAGCACCCTGTGAAAATATTTTTGTCGTAGAATTTACCTGCACACCAAGTCCAACCTGAACAGCATTTTTACCACCAAGTTGACCTTGTGGAGCTGTCGCTACTGATTTTGTTTGTGATAAAAGGTCTGAAAAGTTAGCACGAGAGTATTTGAAACCTATGGTGTTAACATTTGCAATATTATTTGATTCTACATCCATCGCAGTTTGATGAGATTGTAATCCCGAAATACCAGCAGAAAGTGATCTTAACATTTTATATCCTTTGTCTATTTACTTCAATAGAGTAAATTTCAATTAGTAAGTATAGCTAGCATAAAGTGTTCCAACTCTATCGATTATACGCCCATCTGAAGAGCTTTTTTCATCATCTCATTTGCAGTAGATACAGATTTGGAGTTTGCATCATAGGAGCGTTGAAATATGATAAGATCTGTTAAAGCTGCACTAATAGCAACATTTGAACCTTCTAACTTATGGTTTAAGACCTTAGTACCATTGTAGTTTTCGCCATTTTTATCTTGAAAGAACATTGGATCTCCACTGTTTGAACTTTGCTTAAAAGCTGAACCTGATGTTCTTTCTAATCCTTGCTCATTTCTAAAGTGATAGACTGCAATTTTTCCTACACTTGTTTGCCCTCCATTTGTGAAAGTTGCAATAACCTCTGCATTTGCATTGATATTATAGCCCTTCAATTCCCCCCTTATATTGCCATCTGATTTGCTCGAAGCACTGATAGGCACACCTGTAGTGGAGGTAATTCCATTAAACCCATTACCAAGATCTAACTGCACAATCTGACCATTATTATTGATGCTTTTTAAAGTGCTCGATATAAGTGCCCCTTTGCTATTAAACTCTACTTTTGCGGTTTTTGTATCATAGGTGGTTGCACCATCTAAGCTTTGTGCTGTTGCCAGTATATCCCACTGTGTCCCAGGTAATACTTGTGGTTTTGATTGTGTAAATGAAAGTTTTATTTGATTTTTATTATTTTTTGAATCAATAGCATTAGTACTCATAGTTCTTAACACATTATCTCGTCCTAAGTTCCCAAAAAACTGACTTTTTGTTGTTGGCACAACAGGGTATTGTAACGCACTTGGAAAAGAGAGTTTAGTTTGTGCAGTTATACCACCTAACTTAACTGTATCTAAAACCTTACTTACAGCACCATTTTTTATATTGTTACCCATTGTTCCTAGTACATAATGCCCATCAGGTGTCACAAGAGAACCTTCTTTATCAAAGTTAAAATTACCTGCTCTAGTATAAAGAGGTTCACTCTCACCCTTAATACCGAACCAACCATTACCAGCGATGGCTAAATCTGTATTTTTACTTGAAAGTGTAATATCACCAACTTTAGTATCCATGCTTGAAGCACTTAAAGTTGTACCCAATCCAACTGTATTGTCTGTCGGTGATGTTTGTGAGGTAGTATTTAACTGTTGTTCAAAAAGAGAAGAAAATTCTGAAGTATATCCTCTAAAACCTACTGTATTTACATTTGCAATATTATTTGATACTACATTAATAGCACTTTGATTTGACTTGAGACCTGAGATGCCTGTATAAAATGCTTGAGTCATCATAAAAGTACTCCTTAATAAACTTCTTTAATTTTTTCTATTGGAACATAATTAGAACCAAGTTTTAAAAGTGAAGTTCCTTTTGCAAAACGAACTGCCTCTATAGGATAAGTTCCAAGTTGTGTTGTTTTAGCAACTCCATTTGTATCTGTATAGTTTGATTTGATATGATATATCCCGCTATCTGCAACAATACCGTCAGATCCTACCCCATTCCAAGTAAATGGATACACCCCAGAACTTTTTTTCCCAAGACTCTTGTCAATACTTATATTTAAAGTTGCAACAACTTTCTCATTGCTATCGAGAACATCAACTGTACCATTTTTAATGTCGTTTGGATAATATATCTCAAATTTTGATGTACTCCCCTTAGTATGAGCAATAGTATTACTACCTATATCTGCCGTCTTTCCAATCGCAGCTATTGTAGAGAATTCTTTGGAACTTGAAAGTGACTTAGATAGACTTGATAAAGCTTTGTTGGTGTTCGAAGATGCTTCTAAGCCAGCTAGTTGTGATGTTTGACTCAAAATCTTTTCAGAGTTCATCGGTTGCGTTGGATCTTGATGCTGAAGCTCTACAAGTAAAAGTTTCATAAAGTCATCTTTTTTCAAAGTAGTTTTATTTGTTACCTGCTTGCTAGCAGTTGATGTTGCACCAGCTGTAGCGATATTGTTTCCATAAGCATTAATAGCCATGATATATTCCTTAAATTATATTATGCATAGTTGGGGACTACTATCTCTAAGGAGTTCAAAATCTCTTCATTTTCATCTTGAACTTCAAAATAGTTATATTCCTCACTTGCTTGTTGTTGGTTGGGGTGATGTTGCTGTGAATTTTGACTTTGTGCATCACCATTTGAACCACCATTAAAGTTAAATGTAGCATTATTTATTCCATTGTTGCTCAACTGTGTTTTAAGGTCATTGAGATTCATTGCCAAAGCATTGATAGCTACATTGTTTGAACCTATATTTACATGAAGATTTTTCCCACGAGAAACTATGGTCAAATCAACCGCTCCAAGATTTTGAGGATTTAACTGAACTTTCAACCTCATAAATGGTGACTTATAATCATCAATAGCTGTTTTTATATCTTGTGAGAGATACTGTACCATCTGTTTAGCTTCGTTTAGTTTTACAGAAAAGCTATCTACCTTTTGAATCTTTAAAGCATCAGGGTTAACACTCTTCTCGTCTATATTTTGCAGGAGTGATTCAAATGACTTTGAGATATCTTTACTTGCTTGTGGAGCGATAAGCCTTGAACTTGCTACTGAAAAATCGGCTGTTAAACCTGTAGTTAAACTCTGCTGTGGTCTTTCACCACGCAACAATAACTTGAGTGTTTCATCGGCTCTTTGTTTTATTGTTTTTGAGTCTTGATGCTTATCTTTTACACTCAGTTGCTGCTTGACATTAACAATATTTTGTGTCAAAACTTTTTGAGGCACTTGGATAAGCTCTCTAAAAAGAGGTATAGATGTTTTAACTTTATTTTTTACAACTATATTTTTGTCTTGTTTACTCTCTAGTGGAGGATTTTTTTGTGGTTTTAGTGCTTTTTTTAACCCTAATGTGCTTAGTGCAGGAGCTGATTTCAGCTCTTGTTTCAGCTCTACTTTTGGTAATTTTTTTAATTCTTGTTTTAACTCTACATTCGGTGTTTTTTTTAACTCTATGTTAGCTACTTTAAGGATTGATTTCATTTTTTGTTTTGGCTCTATTTTTAGTGCCTCTTTTAACTCTGATTTTTTTACTTCATGGATTGGTGGTTTTAGCTCTTGCTTTACTTGTGCCTTTAGAGTCTCTTTTAGCTCTTTGTGAGGTACAAAACTTACACCTTTTTTTACATTAGCTTGTTTACTTAAAAAGGCTTTGTCTTTAGGGGTAAGTTTTACAGATTGTACATCTTCTAAAGTTATTTTTTTTAGATTTATACCAAGTTTGTTTGCAACTGCTACCAAACCTTTTAAAGTTTTTGGGAGTTGTTTTACTTCATTGAGTTTAAAAGCATCACTTTGAACTATCTTCTTTTTGAGGTATGTTTTGGCATCAAAGATTAATTGTTTTAAATCTTTAGGTGCTATATCTTTAGTGAGTATTGGATTTAGTTCTACGCTGAGTGTTTTAGGGAGGTGTATCTCTTTTTTAAGCTCTTTGAGTGAAAGTGTCTTTTTAAGAGGGGTAGACTTTAGAGCCTTATCTTCTGGCTTGATCTTTACACCATTTAAGAGGTCTAAAAAAGAGAGTTTAGATTTGGATTTGCCTTTTTTATCTCCTTCTAAGCCGGAGAGAGACAAAAGATTTGATTTTTTACTATGAGAAGTTTCAGCATTAGTACTTAATGAAATCATTCATAATCCCTATTTTACCCACTATAAGAGTTTTTTAGGATTAAAGCATTATCTATTCCAGAACTAAAGCATCCTAAAAATCATTATAATTAATGTTTATCTCCATCTCAACTTCACACAAACCTTCTTTAAAAGTTGTTTCTGTAACGGTTGCATTTTTAACCAAGGCTCTTACCCTTGTATTCACTGTTGAGCTTTTTACCATCATATTTTTAATAGTATCTTTGCCCTCGATTCTAACACCTTTGACTCTCTCAGCTATAAGTCTATAAGCATCAGCCGTAGCTGCACGCTTAGCTAGGGCAGAAGCTTGAGCAGGGGAACTAGCAAACGAAGGTGCAACGCCCTGACCAACAACAGTGATAGCCATACTAGAATTTTCCATCAACATATCGTTGCTTTGCTGCTTTTGCGTAGGCTGTTCTTCAACATATTCTTCTATAATAGGCTCACTAGGAAAACCATTTTCGGCGTTTAATAAACTACCCAATAAAACCCAGATAACTAAAATACTTCTCATATACTCTCCTAAAATTTATATTTAAAACTCAATTTAGTACCAGATGTCCTAAAAACGACTCTATCGTTGCGTTGAACAACATCAAACTTTTCATATACATACCCAACACTCACATATACACCATCAACGACACGATAATCAACTGCTATTTGAGCAGAAGTTGATTTGGCTCTAGAAAATGACAATGCACTAATATCACCAAGTATCATGAAATTATACCTATAATACCTAAAACCAAAATATGGTAAGGGTATAAATTCATATACTTTAATCCAAGATG
>WFMY01000225.1 GCA_015488855.1 Helicobacteraceae bacterium | reverse complement strand
GAGTGGTATCAAGCTGGTTTAAATCCAGGCATACTTGCACTCAACCTTGCTATGAGACAATTAAATACAAATGACTTCATCGAACTATTGACACAAACAATGCTTGAACTCGATTTTCAAGCACACTGGTTAGAACTCGAAGTGACAGAGGGGCAAGTGATGAAAAACCCTGAGAGTGCCATCAAAAAACTTAAAATTTTAAATGCCCTTGGTATTGAGATCGCCATTGATGACTTTGGAACTGGGTATTCTTCTCTCTCTTACCTTAAAAAACTACCCCTCAACAAACTCAAGATTGACCAAAGTTTTGTTCGAGATATAGCTACGAGTGAGGATGATGCTGCTATCATAAAAGCGATTATTGCTCTAGCAAAGAGTTTAAACTTAAATATTATCGCAGAAGGTGTCGAAGAGGAGTGTCAAAAACAATTTTTGCAAACAAATCATTGTGATAACTTCCAAGGGTATCTCTTCGCTAAACCACTACCCTCTCAAAAGATAATAAAAATACTCCAAGAACAAAAGGATAAAAATGTCACTCCAGCACTATAAAGAGGACTTAGATATAGCAAGACAAAAGATTAAAGCCAGAGAAGAAACCTTCAATCATATTGAAGAACTCTCGAACTTAGGGAGTTTTGAGATTGATATTCCCTCGAACATACGTTATTATTCAGACAATCAATACAAAATTTATGGTTTAACCAAAGGAGAAGATGTCCTAGATCAAGAATTTTTTAAATCCATGTTGTTACCCCAATATATTGAACCTCTTGATATAGCGATTCAAGACTCTATTGACACTAAAAAGATTATAAAACTTCAAGTTCAAATCAAAAGAAAAAATGATGGAAAAATCATAGATATTCTTTATAGTGGTAAAGCAATTTTTGATGGTGATACACCTGTTAAAATCGTAGGCTCTGCGCAAGATATTACTGAGCGACTAGCAGTTGAGAGACATGCTCAAGAACTTGCTAATGTCATCAACTATTCTTCCACTGAGGTATATATCATCGATGCAAAAACCCTTGATTGCGTCTATGTAAATCAAGGTGCTATTAATGCACTCGGCTATAGTTATGAGGAACTTTTGAGTATGAATATCTTAGATATAAATTCAGACCTTACTCAAAGAGAAGCTATAAAGATTAGACAAGAAGCGATAGAAAAAACATTTGTTATCAATAGAGCCAAACATAGAAGAAAAGATGGAACAACCTACCATGTTCAGGCTTATATACATCCCCTAGTCTACAACAACAAAGATGCTTTAGTTCTTTTTGACACAGATATTAGTGAGACTATCCGCTTAGAGGAAGAACTCCTACATCAAGCAAATCATGACATACTCACGGGACTTCCAAATAGAATGCTTCTAAAAGACAGACTTGAGCAAGCACTCAAGTCCTCTGCTAGATATAAAGAGAAATTTTCTCTCCTTTTCATCGACTTAGATAAATTCAAACAAATCAATGATTCACTTGGTCACGATGCTGGGGATAAAGTCCTCATAGAAGCTTCTATGAGGATTCGTTCTTGTATAAGAGAGGAAGATACCCTTGCGAGGGTAGGTGGAGACGAATTTGTCATCATACTTCGACATCTCAAAAAGAATGATTGCTCCTCCATAGTCTCAAAAAATATTGTCCAAAAAGTAAGACAAGAGATGCAGATAGATGGGCACACCCTCTTCATAGCTGCAAGTGTTGGTATCTCTGAGTGTCCAGATGATGCAAGCAATGAAAGTTCTTTGATGAAATTTGCCGATCTAGCAATGTATAAAGCAAAAGAAGAAGGTGATCGTTATGTTTATTATCATGATGTTTGATTTTGGTGCATCATTATGGATTTAAAACAACGATTACAAAAAGGGGAGATAAAACTTCCTGAAGATTTTTTCAAAAATATCCAAAAGTATAAAGAACTTTTACATAAATGGAACAAGATTCATAACCTCACAGGAGCAAAAACGCCTGAGATGGTGGATGAGTTTATTTACGATTCTGTATATCCTGTAAAGTTCTTACCAAAAGTAAGTTCCCTCTTAGATATAGGCACAGGCGCTGGTTTTCCTGGGATGATACTAGCACTTGCACTCAAAGATACACAAGTAACCTTAGCTGAGCCACTTAGCAAAAGAGCTGCTTTTTTACAGTTTGTTAAAGCTGACTTAGGTTTAGAAAATGTCACTGTACTCAAACAAAGAGTCCAAGATATGCCAAAAACTGTTTTTGAACTTATCACATCAAGAGCGGTGACAGATACACAAATGTTACTCAAGTTAAGTGAAGACTTTAGAGATAAAAACTCAAAAATCCTTTTTTATAAAGGTGAAAATGTCTATAATGAGGTAGATGAAACTATGCATTATAAGATCATCAAAAAACCACATAGACACTATCTACTCATAGGAGAAAATATCTAATGATTATGAAACTACTGCTAATAATCGGAGTTATAAGCTTTGTTTATCTCTTTTTTATAAAAAAGAGACCAGCTATCAAGAATCAAGAAACACCCAGAACAAAGAAAAAAGAGAAACTTCAAGGCACCGATATGATAGAGTGTCCAAGTTGTGGCATCTATTTTGAAGTGGATGATGGCATCCTAAGTGCAAATAAATACTATTGTTCTAGTGAGTGTGTGAGTAAGGCACATTCATGATTATCATAGGGCATAGGTTTATACCAAGTGAAAATTTTTTTCATGTAAACAACATAGATGCTATCAAAAAGACACCACCCTCTTCTTGTATCTATCTCGAGTTTTGTGAAGAAAACTTAGAAATTATCCATCATGCAAGAGCAAACAACATCACCTTTGCTCTGGGTGTTACAACTGTAGCAGAGGTACTCTACGCTTCGAGTCTTGGAGCTACCTATATCCTCACGCAAAAAAACTTCTCAACTATCGCACAAAACCTAGCCAACGAGTATCTCTTTGATGCAAAGATACTCAGCATCATTGAGGAGGAAGAGGAGATAGAAGAGTTGGCACTCCAAGGCATTGATGGTGTCATCTTTGCAAATGCTCTGATAAAAATCACCTCTTAAAAGATCACCTCTCTTACAATATCTGCTTTAAGAGAGGTTAAGACCTCGTAGGGGATTGTCTGGGCTAGTTTTGCAACCTCTCGTGCATCTTTAAAGATCACTATCTCCTCTGCTTCACTTAAAAAAGAGCTATTGTCCATTGAGATTTTTCCAAGAAGTTTTTCTCCGTTTGGAGTGGTATAGTTGTTTGAGAGGATTCGCATAAAACCATCTGCATAACCAAAGTCATAGTTTGAAACTTTTGCTCCTGTTTTCATAACATAACTTCCACCATAGCCAACTCGCTCACCTCGAGAGAGTTGGCTAGTAGAATTTTTAGATGCACTCAGACTAAGGATGGGTTGGAGAGCCTTTTGTGTTGATGCCTTACTCTCTAAGCACCCATACGCTGCGATGCCAACTCTCGCCATATCTTCATCAAAATCTTCATAACGAAACAGTGATGCAGAGTTAGCTGAGTGGTATCGTAACTCTTCATAACCAAGTGCTTTAGCCTTTTCTTTTACTTGTGTAAAAAGTTCATTTTGGACAAACCACTCAGAGCTAAGTTCATCAGCACTTCTATGGTGCGTAAAGATAGCTTCAAGTAAAAGTCCTTGATGTTTGATAGCCTCTATTGCTCTCTCAAGAGCATCCATAGCGATGCCGTTTCTGTGCATCAGAGTATCTACTTTAAGTTCTACTTTTGTCCCCTGCGGAAAATCTTTGATGGTAGTTTTATCGTTAATGGTATATCTGATGGTTGCATCTGCAACTTGTGGGATATCTGCTAAAACCAAGATATATGTGAAGAATTTTTTTATGATTTTTGCTTCGTTTGTGGTTCTCACCACTGCTTTTTTGATGCCATACTCTTGTGCCATCTGTGCTACAAGTTCTAAGCCATGCCCATAAGCATTATCTTTTAAAACTAAGGCGATTTTATCTTTACTTTTAGTTTTATCTGCGATAATATCAAGATTGTTAAAAAACTTAGTTTTATTGAGTGTTATTTTAGGCATAAGGGAATTATACTATGAAATATTTAATTGGGGAGTTTGAGGAGCAAAGTTTTACTCAGATCATCTTCCCACATGCCAAAACTGACTGGATCTGCTGTTTAGAAGATGCACAAAGAACTTTTATAGAGATTATCAAGAGCATCACCTGCTACCAAAAATGTTTAGTTGTTTGTGCCGATATAGCCGATGTCAAATCTAAATTTCAAGAGCATCAAAACCTTTTTTTCATAGAGTATCAGAGTGATGATTGTTGGGCAAGGGATACTTCTGCACTCTGTGTTATCAAAGATGCAGAGTTGCAACTTCTCAACTTTACTTTCAATGGATGGGGTGGAAAATTTGCTGCACAAAAGGATGATGCTATGACAAAAAACATAGAGCATCATTACTCCACACCAACAAAACAAATCGACTTTGTCCTTGAGGGTGGTGCAGTAGAATCCAATGGCATAGACACCATACTTAGCACTTCAAAATGTATGCTCAACTCCAACAGAAACCCCCATCTT
>WFMY01000224.1 GCA_015488855.1 Helicobacteraceae bacterium | reverse complement strand
TGTCACTCCGAAAAAATATCTTGATCTAATCATCAAGCAAAAGTAGATTTTATTATGAAAAAATCAATACTATATCTCATCCTCAGCTTGGCTGGGTGGCTATTTGCAGCGTGTGCCAACTTTACTTTAAATACAGCGATGTGCGAACAAATCGCATTAGATCCTCTAGCAACAATGCCAGAGGAGTGTAGAATATACAATGAAGATGAAGCAAAAAAATCATTTGACAATACTCAAAACAAAAGGATGGAGTCCAATGAGAGCATCGAGTTTCATGATGAGAACTAGATGAACTCTCTGAAGCTTATACTTTTGAATTTTAGTATCCCTATTGCCGTAGGTGTATTCTTTTTCATTTTAAATATCTATCAAGCATATTTATCGAGTTATATTCTTTCCATTGCACCTTTTTTATTTTACCTTTTAGCAGTTATTGTTTTAGTAGTATCTTGGCACTTCAATCGAACAAAATTTATTTTTGCAATTTTGCCCCTTATCCTCCTCTATGCAAGTTTTTCTTTTTTACCACAAGACAAAAGTAAAGTTATTTTTGAGTTATTTAGTCTCATCTATCCAGTGCATCTTCTAGTTTTTTTACTTTTTAAAGAGCGGGGATTTTTCACTCTTTGGGGTTCTCTTAAGCTTTTATTGTTTCTCGTGGAAGTGGGTATAGTGGCTTGGTTTGTAGAATTTCCAAATCAACTCATCACTAAGATATTTAGTTTGAGAATTTTTGCTTTTAATCTTGTTCCCCTCTCAGATATCTCTTTTGTGATTGGAGTTGCAGTGCTCCTTGTAATGCTCTTATTGGTTTTATTTGGGCGTTTGGTTATCTATTATGCATCTTATGTGGTTATACTCATCACTTTTTATCTCGGTTTATACTTTATGAAGTATCCTCATGCCTTAGAGCATAGTTTAATAGCGATAGATCTTATTGTTCTAATCCTTTTAGTGAGGGAGGCATATAGACTTGCATATTTTGATGAGTTGACCTCTTTGCCAGGACGACGCGCTCTGATAGAAGATATGGCAAAACTTGGTCGTAAATACTCTCTTGCGATGGTTGATATAGATTTTTTCAAAAAGTTTAACGATACCTATGGACACGATACAGGTGATGAGGTCTTAAAAATGGTAGCTACAAAATTAGCTGAAGTTGGAGGTGGAAAATCTTATAGATATGGGGGAGAAGAGTTTACCATTTTGTTCCCCTCTCGAGAGCTTGATGAGTCATATATATTTGCAGATATTTTGCGAGAAAATATTGCTACTTCACCTTTTATAGTGCGAGGTAAAAAAACCAGCAAAAAGATATTTATCAATATATCTGTAGGGATTGTACAAAGCAATTCAAAAGACAACGAGCCTTTTGATGCGATGAAAAGAGCCGATAAAGCTCTCTATAAAGCAAAAGAAACAGGAAGAAATAAAGTAGTCAAAGGGAAATAAGCTATAATTTCAAAAAATAAAGGAATATTAAATGTGTGAATTATGTGGAAGCGATGAAGAGTTAAGTAGTTTTGTAGTGAGTGGCAGGGATGCATCTGAGGTAACTTTGTGTGCAACTTGTAAAACACAGATAGAGAGTGGTGAGTTAGATGAGACACATTTTAACTGCTTAAATGACTCTATGTGGAGTGAATCTCCAGCTGTAAAAGTTTTGACATTTAGACTGCTCAATAAACTAGGTCGTCAAGACTTAGTTGATATGATGTACCTCGAAGAAGATGAAAGAGCTTGGGCAGAATCAGGACTAGAGGATGATGCAGAGGATGCTTTAGTCTATAAAGACTCAAATGGTGTAACTTTGAGTGGGGGAGATACGGTAGTTATCACAAAAGATTTAGATGTAAAGGGAACTACCTTTGTTGCAAAACGGGGAACAGCAGTTCGTAACATTGCTCTTGTTCATGGAAATGCAGATCTTATCGAAGGGCGTGTTAACGGAGTTAAAATTCAGATTTTAACGAAGTTTTTGAAAAAGTCGTAAGTTTGAAATTTCATGCAAACGATAGATTTCACAAGATAGATAAAGATTTTCGCAACCCTTATGCTCGTGATAGAGATAGAGTGATTCACTCTGGAAGTTTTAGAAAGTTAGAGTACAAAACTCAGGTTTTTTTAAACCATGAGGGAGATTTTTTTCGTACTCGTCTCACACACTCCATAGAGGTCTCACAGATTGCTCGTTCGATCACTTCTCATTTTGGACTCAACGAGTCCTTAGCAGAAGCCATAGCACTTTCACATGACTTAGGACATACTCCTTTTGGACATGTTGGAGGCGATACCTTAGACCTCTGTTTAAAAAATAATGGATTTAAAAATGGGTTTGAGCATAACTTTCAGTCCTTTCGTGTAGTATCTACTTTAGAAAAACGCTACAATGGTTTTGATGGGCTTAACCTTACTTTTGCAACTTTAGAGGGCATCTTAAAGCACTCTTACCCTTACAAAAAAGGTTTTCTTCCTCCTAGCATTCATGAGCAATTTAATCTTAATACGCATCCTTCCATCGAAGCGATGATAGTAGATAGGGCTGATGAGATAGCCT
The DNA here is from genome assembly GCA_015488855.1 of Helicobacteraceae bacterium. Lineage (GTDB taxonomy): Bacteria > Campylobacterota > Campylobacteria > Campylobacterales > Sulfurimonadaceae > Sulfurimonas. Next base: position 767 of record WFMY01000224.1, on the reverse strand, counting down.
ATATGTCTCATGATATTGATGATGGAATCAACTCTGGTTTTATCCGTTTTGAAGACTTAAAGAGTAGTGAATTAGCACGCGAGATTCTCCAAAAGGTAGAAGAAGAAGGGATTACAGAGGAAAATTCTGAGATGTTTCGCTATCGTTTTAGTTCCCACCTCATAAACCATCTTGTTTATTCACTTTTAGAGTATTCCCAAGGTAAGTTTGATGCAAAAGAGATATATAGTGCATCTATAGATGCAAAAGAAAAATTACCTATTGGTTTTGAGCCAAGTTTAGAAACGAAAATAAAAAAACTAAAAAAATTGTTATTTGAAAAACTCTATCAACATAAAAATATAACACGAAGAATGTATGCTGGCAAACAAGCTATAGAGGGCATTTACAAAGGGTTGATGGATGAGGATAAAATGCTTCCAAAATTCTACTATGAGCAGTTGAGTAAAAGAGCTAAACATAGAGTTGTGGCAGATTATATTGCTAGTATGAGTGATAGATATGCTCTGAGCTTTTACAATGAGATGTACGGAAAACTTTAGAAGTTCTGCTTCCACTCCCTGCTCTTTGGCTTAAGTATAAATTTTTGACTATGACCTTGGATGGTTCAATTTTTAGATGATAGTAGAGATTGAAGTATAAAGAGAAAATAGTGGAACTTTAAAGTAGTAAGATTTGAAAGTAATTCTTAAAATTAAGGTTAAACCTCTGTATATAGGAACACTAAGCCCGAAGGCTTAATATTATAGGCGTGATTCGTAGCGTCT
>WFMY01000223.1 GCA_015488855.1 Helicobacteraceae bacterium | reverse complement strand
TGGTGACAAAAAATTATACCCCCAAAATCATATTTTCCCTAAAAACATGACAATTTGTCAGATTATTTCCCTTTTTTTGTCACTATAGCAAAACTAAGGTCTAATATCTCAGTATGTTTTTTAATATACTCGTTTAAATCCTTAAGTTTTAAGGCTTTAATCTTCTCTAACTCTTTTAAAGATGCACCCAAGGCTTCACCACGATAATACTCTTGAAATGTACGAGAGAGTCTTTGACTCATTGTCTCAACTCGCAGAGGTTCACTTCCAAGCAAAAACTTTTTCGTTTGTTCTAGCTCAGCCTCTGTTACACCATGTTTTACAAACTCTGTTATCACCTCTTTGACTGTTTTTTGTGCTTCATCAAGTGTCTCTAGTTTTGTTTGCAGATACCCTGTAAAATAGGAGCATGACTTGTTTAAACTCACACTCGCATATGCTGAGTAAGCAAGCCCTCGTTTTACACGAATCTCCTCCATCAATCTGCTTCCAAAACCACCTGCTCCTAAGATAAAAGTCGCAACTCTTGACTTATACTCTTGTGGGTCATTAACGCTCATATTGTACGGTGAACCAAAATATATATAGGCTTGTTTTGTTTGTTTTTCTAAAATAACCTCTTTAGGCGTTGCTCTAACATTATAATGTTTTAGCTTTTGAAAATTACCTTTTGGCATATAAGAGATAACAGCTTGAATTTTTTGTTTTATAATCTCTATATCAATATCCCCGCCAACAACAACAATAAGTTCAGAGCTTACAAGATGCTTTTGAATGAACTGCTTCACATCTTGAAGTTTTATAGATGCTATACTCTCTTTTGTGCCAGATGCTGGATGTGCTAAAGGTGTGCCCTCAAAAAGCACTGCTTTGAGTTCATTGCTTGCTACATAATCAAAATCATTCTCTTTAGAACTCAGTTGTCCAAGAAGTGTTGCTTTTACTTTGCTAAGGGCTGCCTCACTCAGATTTGGGTCTTTGAGTAAAGCATCAAAATAGACAAGTCCTTCATCGAACTCATCACTCAGACATGAAAGTTCCATCACAAAAGTTTCTCGCCCTGTCGATGCATTGATGCTTATAGCCCTTGCTTCAAGTTCCTCAGCAAAGGCTGTTGAACCAAGTTTTTTTGTACCTTCTCCCATCATTCTAGCACTGAACTTTGCAAGTCCTGCTATTTTAGTATCTGTGATACTTCCAGCATTTTGAAAAATAAACTGCATATTTACAAGAGGAAGTCTTTTGTCGCTCTCTAAGATGATTGGTATCTCAAAACCATTTGCTTTGATGTATTGTATCTGTGCTGCCATTAAGTATTGTCCTAAAATTAGTATTGTTAAAAATATTTTTTTCATTAAAATCTCTCTATTATTTCATATGCTGTGTTTCTTACACATGGATGCTCTCCAAGATCACGGATAAGATGCACCATCTCTTCTTTAGCCATTGAGTATGCTGCACCCGCTGAACTCACTACATTTTCTTCCATCATCGTTGAGCCAAGATCATTTGCCCCAAATTTGAGTGCCATTTGACCAATGTAAGGACCCTGCGTCACCCAAGATGACTGGATATTTGCTACATTATCAAGATAAAGTCTCGCCACCGCAAGTAAACGCAAATAACGGTTTGAAGATGGTTTATCCATATCTGGAATCTGTGCTAAAAGCTCCGTGTTACTCCCCTGAAAACTCCACATGATAAAAGCTCGAAAACCACCCGTCTCATCTTGAAGTGAACGCACCATCTCAAAGTGATCGATGATATCTTCATCACTCTCAACTGTCCCGTACATCATGGTAGCCGTACTCATGATGTCAAGTTTATGAGCTTGACGGTGAACATCAACCCAAACTTCAGAGTCGATTTTTTTAGGAGCGATGATATCACGAACCTTATCTGAGAGTATCTCTGCACCAGCACCAGGGATAGATGCTAGACCTTTGGCTTTTAGTCGTGCTAAAACTTCTTGGATTGTGATACGAGAAACTTTAGCTATAAAGTCAAGTTCTATAGAGCTAAATCCATGGATAGTAATGGTTGGGTATTTCGTATGTATATGCTCTACTAGATCTTCATACCATTTTATCTTGAGTTTAGGATGCACACCACCTTGAAAAAGTATCTGTGTCCCACCAATCTCTAGAAGCTCATCTATCTTGACATCTATCTCCTCAAATGTCAGCACATAAGCATCTGCATCTTTTTCATGTCTATAAAAAGCACAAAACTTACAGTCCACCCAACAGATATTGGTATAGTTTATATTTCTATCCACTACAAAAGTGGTTACCATGTCTGGATGTAACTCTGCTTTGACCTCACTTGCCATCTTACCAAGTGTTTTGAGGTCAACCTCTTTTAGAAGACGAAGTGCTTCGACTTTTGTGAGTCTCTTATTTTTTGTTAATTTCACTCTATTTCCAACCTTCATTTCTCGGATTTACCGGTGGTTTTTTTATAAATTTATAATACACTAAGAAGATAACCAATAAGCCAACAAAAATAACACCAACTATCTGAGCCCATGCTCCCATATGTAATATTTTGTTGAGTATCGAAGCGTGTGCCTTGGTGTCAATGTCTAGTTCAACCATCTCCGCAATGTGAGTCATAGCAGATACTGCCAAACTTCCCTCAGGTATGCTTTGATGACATGAGAGACAAACACCACGACGGTCTATTTTATCTCTTTGGGCTTTATTTAGAGGGGCTGAAAGTTTAAAGTGACTTCCAACAGTCATGAGCTGTGTACCGTTTTCATCCAATATTTTAGAGTAATCATGTTTAAGATTGGCAATAGCTGGAATCTGCTCATCTACTTGCTTAGGAAGTATCTTTCCATCTGCCGTCATAATATCTACTATAGTAGTTTGACTTGGATCGAAAGTACCATCGATCCCAAAACCTAAGGCTTTTTTACTCGCATGACATGACTCACAACTTCTTGCCTCTTTTTGGATAGTATGGGGCTGAATAGGTGACATATCTATAGCATTTTGCCCCTCTTTGCCAGCACCTTCAACATTTTGCACTTTAAATATATGATTTTGAAGTAAGGCTTTACCATCTTTTCCTATAACAGTTGCAGTAACTTGACAACCAGGAACAAGTGGTGTTATACGCCCTTCACCATTTTGACCGAGCATTGGGTTTTCCCAACGGAGGTACGAACGAGTTTCTGTCACTTTACCATCTACAAGATATTTTTTGAGGTCTTTTCTCATCCCACCAGTTGTCCCATGGATGTCATGATCATGGGACATCTGAAGATAGTCAACATTTTGCTTACCCTCACTGTAGTCTATCTTGACATGACAACCATAACATTGTGGTGCCCATGTTGCATGGCAAGTATAACACTCCATCTTATCATTATGAGCAGTAAT
>WFMY01000222.1 GCA_015488855.1 Helicobacteraceae bacterium | reverse complement strand
TTCTTGCACACTTATTGCCCAGAGTGGCATTAAAAATAGCATAGTTACTAAAAGACCCTTTCCAATAGACATCGCTCCACCTCCTTTAAATTTATTTTTTAATCAACGCTATATGATAAAACAATTTTGATTAAGTAAGCATTAATAAGCAAAACTTTTACAAAAATTAGATAAACTCTGTTTATGAAAAAAATGTTAATTGCACACTCCCCTGACGCTGATGATATCTTTATGTACTATGCCATTAAATTTGGTTGGGTTGATATGAAAGATACTATTTTTGACAACATTGCGGAGGATATCCAAACACTCAATGAAAAAGCACTTAAAGGCGAATACGAGATAGTCGCTATAAGCTTCGCACTCTATCCCCACATCAAAGAGGACTACGCACCGCTCCGTACTGCTGTAAGTTTTGGTGAGGGTTATGGTCCTAAGGTGATGAAGAGAAAAGGAGCAAAACTCAAACGAAACTTCAAAGTAGCCTTAAGTGGTGAGCACACTACAAATGCAATGCTCTTTCGCATCAAGTACCCCGATGCTCGTATCACTTACATGAACTTTTTAGAGATAGAAAAAGCTGTTTTAGATGGCGCTGTTGATGCAGGGGTACTCATCCATGAGAGCATCTTAACTTATGATGATGCTCTTGAAGTTGAGATAGAGATGTGGGATATCTGGCAAGAACTCGCTGGTTGTGAGCTTCCACTTCCACTTGGTGGTATGGCAATAAGCCGTGCAATCCCACTCAATAAAGCGATTGAGTATGAGAGAACACTTACAAAAGCTGTCGATGTAGCCCGCAAACATAAAGAAAAACTCTCAGAAATGCTCTTAGAGAGAGACTTAGTACGCATAGATGCACCTACACTGGAGAAGTACCTTGAACTCTACGCCAATGATGAGTCGATAGAACTCAGTGAGATTCAGTATCAGGCGATAGACAAACTCTTTGAGCTTGGCTTTGAACATGGCTTTTACGATGCCTCTCTTAAAGTCCAAGATTATATGATACCGACTGAATATGAAGAGATTCGTAAAGGTTAATGATGGAGTCCAAACTCGTTGCCTTAGGGATAGAAACTTTTAAAATAGCACTTTTGCTAGCCTTGCCTGGGCTTCTTACGGGGATGTTTATTGGTCTTGGGGTCTCTATCTTTCAGGCAACAACGCAGATCAATGAGATGACACTTTCATTTATCCCAAAGGTTATCGGTATAGTTGTTGTGATCATCCTCACGATGCCTTGGATGCTCAACTCTATCACCGATTTTGCTACACATGTTTTTAGCTTGATTCCAACCTTTGTTCAATGACAAAAAAGATAAATTTTTCTAAATTTAGTTCTCTAAAGATTGGTGGAGTAGTTGATGTTTTAATGATAGATTCTATTGAGGAGGCTAAGGCTGTATTTGCAAGTAAATCTTGGCAACAAGATGTAGATTTATCTGCCTTGCAAGCTTCACTTGCACATCCATACCTTATAGGCTCATCCAATAATCTCTTACTAGGTAACCACCCTCCACCTCTTGCAAAACTATCCAAAAAGTTTGATTATATAAAAATACAAAACAATTCATTCATCATCGGAGCGGCTACTCCATCTGGGAAAATCGTCTCATTTTGCAAAAAGAATAATATTGCAAATTTTGAATTTCTCTCTCATCTTCCTGGGACTCTTGGTGGTTTGGTTTATATGAATGCAGGACTTAAAGAGTATGAGATTTTTACTCATCTCATATCTTTAAAAACTTGTACGAAAACCCTTCAAAAGCAAGATATAGAGTTTGGATATAGATACACAAATATATCTTCACCTATTTTAGAAACCACTTTCGAGATAGAATTAGGCTTCGATGATACAAAAGTAGAGTTGTTTAAGAAGATGCGTTCAAACCAACCAAACACTCCATCAGCAGGGAGCTGTTTTAAAAACCCTGAGGGTGATTATGCTGGTAGACTCATAGAAGCAGTTGGACTCAAAGGTGTTCGAGTTGGTGACATGGAGTTTAGCACCAAGCACGCAAACTTTTTAGTCAATCATGGTAATGGAACTTACAAACAGGCAAAAGAACTTATAGATGAAGCACAGATGAGAGTCAAAAAAGAGTTTGGGATTGAGCTAGAGTTAGAGATAAAGGTTTTAGAGAGTTAAAGAGAAGCATCATATTTTCTGCGAAAATACGAGCTCCTAGAAGTTACGAATGATTACACCTAAAGGTGTAAGCAAAGCTCATTTATTGTAACTTTACGGGCATCATATTTTCTGCGAAAATACGAGCTCCTAGAAGTTACGAGCTTTGCTTAGAATCGTAGCATTAGGCCTGC
>WFMY01000221.1 GCA_015488855.1 Helicobacteraceae bacterium | reverse complement strand
TCTATCTTTTTTCTATTGGAATGGGTTTGATGCTCTCTTTTGCATTTTTAGTAAATGCTTATGGTATTAGCGGTATCACCCCTATCAAGGGTATATCTGTACCATTTTTGAGTTATGGTGGATCTTCTGTTATAGCAGCATCTGTGGGCATCGGGATGATACTTATGGCATCTAAAAAAGCAGATATGGGGAAATGATATGAAACTTTGTATAACGGGTGGCGGTACTGGTGGGCATCTTATGGTAGCAGAGGCACTTGTAGAAGTTGCTATCCAAGATGGACATGAGTGTATATTTATAGGCTCTACAAAAGGGCAGGATAGAAAATATTTTGGATTAAAGAGTGCTTTCTCAAATGTATATTTTTTAGAAACAACGGGGGTGGTCAATCAAAAAGGCTTAGGTAAAATCAAAGCACTTTTAAAAGTCTTGATTGCTTTTTTTAAAGCACGCACTATCTTAAAAAAGCATAAGATTCAGGCAACCTATAGTGTGGGTGGATTTTCAGCAGCCCCTGCATCATTTGCAACTTTGAGCAGATTTTTGCCACTGTTTATCCATGAGCAAAATGCAGTTACGGGAAGACTTAATGCTTTGCTCAAGCCTCGTGCAAAAAGATTTATCTCAGCTTATGATAAGGCATCTCCTATCAAGGGGTATCCTGTGAAAGATCTCTATTTTCAAAGTGCAAGGGTGAGAGAAAGACTACAAACTATCATATTCTTAGGTGGGAGTCATGGGGCAAAGGCTATCAATGACTTGGCACTCTCAGTAGCACATAAGTTAGCAAAACTAGGGATCAAAATTATTCATCAAGCGGGTGAGGCTGATTATGAGAGAGTGAAGCAAGAGTACACAAAACTTGGTGTAGAAGCCCAGTTATATGGATTTACAAAAGAGTTAGATGCACTCATCGCCCAGAGTGATTTGGCAGTGAGTCGTGCAGGTGCATCAACACTTTGGGAGCTTACAGCAAATGGACTTCCTGCCCTTTTTGTTCCTTATCCACATGCAGCAGGAGATCATCAGTATTACAATGCGCAGTTTATAGTGAAAAATGATTTGGGTTGGTGTGAGAGAGAGGGTGATGCTCTTCGCTCAAAACTACTCCACATCATCAAAGAGCTCACAGATGATGCGCTCAAGAGTAAAAGTGAAGCACTTCGTGAGTATTCCTCTCAAGATGTAGCACAAAAAATGATACAAGATGTACAAAAGGTTTTAAATGCTTAGAGAATTAGCACAAGAGTTAGTTGACTTGATTTTTGATTGGGGTTATTTAGGGGTATTTTTACTGATGGCTGTGGAGTCATCATTTATACCATTTCCGAGTGAGATAGTTCTTATTCCAGCGGGATATTTGGCAAGTCAAGGGGAGATGAGTATAGGGATGATTTTGGCGAGTGCTTTAGGTGGATCTATGCTTGGAGCTTATAGCAACTATTACTTAGCTTTGAAATTAGGGCGAAAGATACTGATTCGGTATGGAAAATATTTTTTCATCAAAGAACAAACACTTCAAAAGATGGATGATTATTTTGCCAAACATGGAGCGATCTCTACTTTTATCGGAAGACTTATCCCTGGAGTTCGTCAGCTTATCTCAATCCCAGCAGGACTTGCACAAATGAATATAGTAAAATTTTCTCTCTATACAGGAGTAGGCGCTGGAATATGGGCGCTTGTTTTAATACTACTTGGGTATTATATAGGGGAAAATCAAGAACTTATAAATACTTATCTAAAGCAAATAACGATAACTGTAGTTGGTTTGCTTATCATTTTAGCTGGGTATTATTATAAAAAACAAAAGAGGGGATAAAAGATGAACTATATGTTTGAAGCAGGTTTTTTAGGGACGCGAGCGCCATTTTTTATGGATTTTGTGACATTGATTGTTGCACTATTACCGTTTTTGATGCTCTATATCATTACGCTTGCAAGAAAAAAACACTATAAGGCTCACTCCTTAGCACAAGTAGGACTTTTTTTAGTTTCTGTGATAGTGCTTACTTACTTTGAGATGGGTGTGAGAATGGGTGGTGGTTTTTTGAATTTTATGAAGGGAAGTTCAGTTTCGCATGATTATGCTTTTATGGTTTTAGTGTTTCACATCATCATCTCAATAGCAACACTTTTCATCTGGGGATATACCCTCCTTAGAGTAAAAACACATCTAAAAAATGAAACACATAAGAGTTATGGGAAAAGAACTTTTGTTGGAGTGGTGCTTACTGCCCTCTCTGGCATCTGGGTTTATTTACTACTTTTTGTATACTAATACCCTTGGCTTGAGCGTATGGAATATTTTCGAAGAAAATGTTCACGGGAGCTCAAAATAGAGCCAAGGGTAATTGGCTTGAGCGTATGTAACGAGTTGAAATTGAGGCACTAGTGCCGAGGGCTTCCTGCCGAAAGAAACCAAGCGTTAGCGTAGTAAAAGGGACGAGTTCCTTTTGCGTGATAAAATAGATGAAGGGTTCCCTTCATTTTATGTAATAAAATTAAGGAATAAAAAAAATGATAAAAATAGACGACAAGGCACCAGATTTTTGCCTACCAAACCAAGATGATGTTGAGATATGTATGCGAGATTTAAAGGGTAAGTGGATAGTGCTTTACTTTTACCCACGAGACAATACTCCAGGATGTACAACTGAAGCCTGTGAATTTACAGAAGCTGCACCAGACTTTTCAGACCTTGATGCTATCATCTTGGGAGTAAGTGCTGATACTACTAAAAAACATCGTAACTTTATAGAGAAACATGACTTAGGTCTTACACTTTTAAGTGATGAAGATACCACAATGATGCAAGAGTATGGCGTTTGGCAGATGAAGAAAAACTATGGAAAAGAGTATATGGGGATAGTGCGCACCACTTTCATCATCAACCCTGAGGGCATGGTAAAAGCTCTCTTTGCTAAAGTGCGTGTGAAAGAGCATGTTGCTAAGGTGAAAGCGGAACTAGAGGCTTTACAAAAGTAAGTTGGTACTTACCATTAGCTCTACTGTAAGCTTCTGTGAACATTGTCTTTGACAATGTTCCATACGCTTACGCCAATGGCATTAAAATCTATATCTAATGTAAAAACGGATGTCTTGTGCTTTATTGGCTATCTGAGATCCATACCCTTTGGCTTTAGCCTCAGCCATTGTCATCGGAGTTCCTGTTGTATTTCCAAAAAAACCATTACTTCCACTGTACTGATAATCTATGTATGTATAGCGAAGTTGCATAGAGAGAATATCTTCAACAAGATATTCTGTAAAGTATGCCTCATACGCATTACCACGAGCGGCTATTTTAGATCCTGCTAAGGTATCTTCACCATAAGTGATGGCTCTCCAATATTTACTTCCATGATTGTACTCAACTCCCCATCTTCCATCTTCTGTGAGAAGGGAAGGAAACTGTGTACCAACCCAGTAAGAGTAACCTACTTTAGAGTGAGTAGAACCAAGCATCCCTTTAGTTCCAAGTGAGTTCGTTTTATTGTTGGGAACTGTCTTACTAAAAGCACCACTGATAAAAAAGATAGTCTCATCGAGAAAGTCACTCCACTCATCACCAATACCTTTCATAGTGATATTTGCAGTCCCACTGTGCATCCCACCAACAGTGTCAAAACCACTATTATTACTATTCGCATCAATAAGATTGTTTGCGAAGTAATACATTGTATTTAAAGAGTATTGTTTATCATCATAAAGCACAAAGATAAGTCCAGCTAAATCAATAGCTGGATTTGTTGTTTTGTTTGTTGCGTAAGGTGTAGAGCTAAATTTTGCTTTCGCATTACTCATTCCTCGCCCTAGACAGAATTTTATAGATGTTCCCAAGGATGGGATTACTGTAAACTTAGAGCTTAAGCCATCAAACTCAACATTGATACCATGTGCTAATGGTGAAGAAGCATGGTTATCATCTCTAAAGTTTATAAGATGTCCGTTTGTAGATGGACGACGCCCTATACTAAATGTCCAAGGGATCTGAGCACCTAAAAATGTTCTGTTTTGCCAAAGAAAATAGGCTTGACGGACACGAAGAGTATCGTTATAAGGGTTTTCGCTTGCTATCCAGTCAAAGTCTTCCATCCTAGCAGTGGAGGCTATGCCTGTACGGGCGCCAAACGCTTTGTAATAAGCGAGTTGCCCTTTAAAAGTAAGGTTGTTTGTTGCTTTATAGCCCATATTGAGCCAAAGTCTGTTGGTAAGAAGAGCATCGTTTTTTGCTGTAGAGCCATCTGCCATCTTATAATGAATATTATCTGTAGCAAATCTATAGTCAACTTGAAACTTTAAGTGATTTCCACCTGTAGCACGGTTAAGTTCGGAGATGCTCTCCTCTAAATCTGCTATAGAAGTTTCATCTTCAAATTCATCTTCATCATCTGCACTCTCCTCGTCGCTATCGTCCTCCTCGCTAACATTAGCATCTTCAGCATCCTCAGCATCGTCATCCTCCTCTTTTGCAGCTAAAACATCTTTGATAGAAGAAACATTGTCAGGGGTAGCCTCTTGGACCTCTTGAGCGGCAGCTTCTTCATCGACTTTTGTAGCGGCTTCTAAAACTTTTTCATTTGCTTCTTTAAGAGTTGTAATCTCTTTTTGTAAAGATCTCATCTGTGCTTCCATAGATTGGATTCGATCATACATGTTTTTTGCATTGAGGTTGGTCGATAATATTGTTGCCAAGATTAAAGATAGTAGAAGATATGTTCTCATGATTTCCCTTTTTAGTGCTATAGCTGACTTTGCCAATTATAATACTTTTTAATAATTATGAAACACTATACAGGATAAAAGATAAAACTTATTTTAAAATGTGATAAAATCATTATAAATCTCTAAATATGCTTCTAAAATCTAGCTAAAAGCTTGAATTAAAGGAAAAATGAGTATAATTCGCGGATTTTTCTTCTCTTTTTAGTTGATAAGAAAATATTAACAGACTATGTCAAAAGTTAGTGCAACTCCTCTTTTTAGTGGAAATTGTCCGACATATTCAAAGTAAAACTAACAAAACTCTTCGCAAAAATGCGATTTAAGGATTACCCTATGGTAACTATGAAAGACCTATTAGAATGTGGTGTACACTTTGGACACCAAACTCGTCGTTGGAACCCAAAAATGAAAAAATATATTTTCGGTGTTCGTAAAAATATCTATATTATAGATTTACAAAAAACTCTTCGTTATTTCCGTAACACATACCAAATAGTTATGGATGCAGCACACGAAGGGCAAACTGTTCTTTTTGTTGGTACAAAAAAACAAGCGCGTAACTCTGTAAGAGATGCAGCTATCTCTTGTGGTATGCCGTATGTAGACAATAGATGGTTAGGTGGTATGCTTACTAACTTCCCAACTATTCAAAAATCAATCCGTAAACTTGATATCATCACTGAGATGCAAGAAAATGGTCAAATCGATCTTTTAACAAAAAAAGAAGCATTAATGCTTTCTCGTAAAAAAGTGAAACTTGAGTCTTACTTTGGTGGGATTAGAAACATGAAAGTTATCCCTGATATGATGTTTGTCATCGATGCAGTAAAAGAGCATACAGCAGTTCTTGAAGCTAATAGACTTGGTATCAAAGTTGTAGCTCCATTAGATACTAACTGTGATCCAGATATCATCGACTACCCAATCCCAGGTAATGATGATGCTATCCGTTCTATCCAACTTTTTTGTAAAGAGATGGCTGAGGCTATTAACGAAGGGAAAGCTTTAAGAGATGGTCAAACTGAAGAAGCTGAAGCTCAGATAGAAGAAGCTCAAACTGCAGATGCTACTGAAGCTCTAATTGAAGAAGTAAAAGCAGAAGAAGCTACTACGACTACTACTGCTACCGAGGAAGCATAACCATGGCAGTTACAGCAGCACAGGTTAAAGAACTAAGAGCATCTACTGATGCTCCGATGATGGACTGTAAAAAAGCACTTGTCCAAAATGATGGAGACATGGCAAAAGCAACAGAGTGGCTCAAAGAACGCGGTATCGCAAAAGCAGCTAAAAAAGCTGATCGTATTGCGGCAGAGGGTCTTGCTGGGCTAGTTATCGCTGATGATTTTTCTAAAGCAACTGTTATTGAGATTAACTCTGAAACAGACTTCGTTGCTCAAAATGAAGGTTTCCAAAATCTTGTAAAAGATTCTGCACAAGAAATTTTTGACAACCAACCAGCAGATGTTGCAGCTTTTAATAACTCTGCATTTGGGGCTACTTTTGCTGAAACAGTAAGTAAAATCGGTGAGAAAATTGAACTTCGCCGTTTTGGTACTTTGAATGCATCAGACACTGAAGCATTAAATGGTTACATTCACTCTAACAGGCGTATAGCAGTTATCGTTAAGGCAGAATGTGATTCAGCTAAAACTGCTGAGGGCATGAGAGATGTTATGAAGCAAGTAGCTATGCATGCATCTGCTATGAAACCTACAACATTGTCTTACAAAGATTTTGATCCTGTTTATGTTGAGAGTGAAACAAAAGGTCGCATCGAGGCACTTAAAAAAGACAATGAAGAGTTAGCTCGTCTTAAAAAGCCTCTTAAAAATGTACCTAAGTATATCTCTATGATGCAACTCACTGATGCTGTAATGGCTCAAGCTGAAGAAGATATAAAAGCTGCTCTTAAAGAGCAAGGCAAACCTGAAAAAATCTGGGACAAAATCGTACCAGGTCAAGTAGCTCGTTTTATCTTAGATAACACTATGTTAGACAAAGAGCAAGCGCTTCTTGATCAACAATATGTTTTAGATGATAAAAAAACAGTAGCACAAGCTGTCGAAG
>WFMY01000220.1 GCA_015488855.1 Helicobacteraceae bacterium | reverse complement strand
TCTATGGATCTGTTGCAAAAAGAGTTTTTAACTTTCAACTCTAAGCCACAACACTCACGAGAGTATCTCAAACGCCATAGTATTGAGTTTAAAAATCTCAAACAGGTTGTAGAGGATTTTTCAAAATTAAATCTACTTGTTATTGGGGATACGATAGTGGATGAGTATATCACTTGTGAAGCACTTGGTATGAGTCAAGAAGACCCAACTATAGTAGTCTCGCCACTTGCCACGAACAAGTTTATAGGGGGCGCAGCTATTGTCGCTTCCCATGCAAAAACTTTAGGGGCACAGGTGAAGTTTGTCTCGGTTGTAGGGGATGATGAAAACAAAGAGTATGTGGAGTCAGGACTTAAAAATCTAGGCATCAAAGTAGCTCTTTTTAGTGACTCTACACGACCAACTACTCTCAAACAAAGATTTCGTGCGAATAACAAAACACTTTTAAGGGTAAATCATCTCAAACAACACAGCATCTCAAAAGATATAGAAAAAGAAATTTTAAACTATGTAAAAGACTCTATTGAGAGTATAGACTTAATCCTATTTTCTGATTTTTCCTATGGTTTGTTGAGTAATACGCTTATTGAAAATATCACAAAATTAGGCTTAGAAAAAGGTATATATATGGCTGCCGATTCACAAAGCTCTTCTCAAATAGGCGATATCTCTAAGTTTGAAAACATGACTTTAGTAACACCAACAGAGAGGGAGATAAGACTCTCTTTGAATGATTTTGAATCTGGTTTAGTTGTCCTCTCCGAGAAGCTTTGTAAAAAGAGTTCCTCAAAGTTTGTTTATACAACTTTAGGTGCAGAGGGTGTGATGCTCTACAACAGTGATGATGCTAAACTTTTAACAGATAACATTGGAGCCTTGGGGAGTAATGTCAAAGATGTGAGTGGAGCAGGTGACTCTCTGTTTACTTGTAGTTCTATGGCTCTTGCAGTTGGCTCAAGTATATGGGAAAGTGCCTACCTTGGCTCACTCACAGCAGCTGTTCAGGTAAGTCGTGTTGGAAATATCCCTATCAAAAAAGATGAGATATTGAGTGAGTTAGAATAAGTGAAGGCACTTCTTTTAGGGGCTGGACTTGGAACGAGACTTAGACCATTAACACAGAGCATCCCAAAATGTTTAGTCCCTATTGGAGGGAAGCCTCTACTTGAGTATTGGTTAGAGCATCTCAGTGATGTTGGAGTGGATGAATTTCTTATCAACACACACTATCTTCATGAGCAAGTAGAGGAGTTTATCGACAAGAGCATCTACAAAGAACGGGTCACCTTAGTCTATGAAGAGGAGCTTTTAAATACCGCAGGGACACTGCTGGCAAATCGTGATTTTTTTGCAGATGAGAGTTTTATGCTTGTACATGCTGATAATCTTTGTTTTTGTGACTTTAACGCTTTTATCAACTCCCATACAAACAGGGCAGATATTTGCGAGATAACCATGATGCTTTTTAGCTCAGATACTCCAAAAAATTGTGGCATAGTTGAGTTAGATGCACAAGGAATTGTAGAGAATTTTCATGAAAAAGTAGCGCATCCACCTTCAAATCTTGCCAATGGGGCAGTCTATATTTGTGAGCCAAGTATCTTTAAATTTTTAGAGTCTTTGGGTAGAAAAAAGCTTGATTTTTCTAAGGATGTTCTCCCCGCATATATGGGTAAAATCAACACCTATCTTAACAGTATCTATCATCGAGATATAGGGACGCCTGAGAGTTATGCTCAGGCACAAATAGATTTTATTGATTATTTGTCAAGTAAGTAATAACTTTTTCATTGAAACAATAATAATATCACTTTTACTAAAGAGAGATTTTTTGACATGTTTTTGATACTGTTCAATAGCAGATGCTTTGTGAAGACATCATGACTGCTTCTTATGTTTATTGCACAGAATTGCATTAAAGTTGCATCTTGTAATTTTGAATATAGCCATTTTCTGATATAATCGCGTAATTTTATATAAGTGATTGATATTATGGATATTAGAGAAGAATTTTTAAAGTTTTTTGAGTCAAAAAATCATGCAAGAATAGCATCTGCACCGCTCGTTCCAGAGGATGCGACACTCCTTTTTAACAATGCTGGGATGGTCCCTTTCAAGTCGATATTTACAGGTGAAGTACCAGCTCCTGTAAATCCGCGTGCAACCTCATGTCAGACATGTTTAAGAGCAGGTGGTAAACACAATGACCTTGAAAATGTAGGGCATACTGCAAGGCATCATACTTTTTTCGAGATGCTTGGTAACTTTAGTTTTGGAGATTATTTTAAAGAGGAAGTGATCGATTTTGCTTGGGAGTTTTTAACCGAAAATTTAGAATTACCAGTAGAGAAGCTTTGGGTCACTGTACATGATAGCGATGATGAAGCACAACGCCTTTGGCTAAAGCATCTACCACTAGAACGCATTAAAAGACTCGGAGATGCAGATAACTTCTGGTCTATGGGTGATACTGGTGCATGTGGACCATGTAGTGAGATATTTTATGACCAAGGTGCTGAACATTTCTCTGGTGAGGAGGATTATCTCGGTGGGGAGGGTGATAGATTTTTAGAGATCTGGAACTTGGTTTTTATGCAGTATGAGCGTCAAGCTTCAGGTGAGATGCTTCCACTTCCAAAACCATCTATCGACACAGGCATGGGACTTGAGCGTGTTGTAGCCATCAAAGAGGGAGCCTTGTCTAACTATGACTCTTCACTTTTTATGCCTATCATTCGTAAAGTTGAAGAGCTCATAGAAAAAGAGTACCAGTATGAGAGTGGTGCATCGTATCGTGTTATCGCTGATCATATCCGTACAGCTCTGTTTTTGCTCGCACAGGGGACAAACTTCTCAAATGAGGGTCGTGGTTATGTGCTGCGTCGCATCCTTCGTCGTGCAGTCCGACATGGGTATTTGCTAGGATTTCGTAAACCTTTTATGTATAAACTTGTCCCTACTGTTGTTAGCATTATGGGTGGGGAGTATGATTATCTCAAAACAAAAGCAAGTGTTGTATCGGAGCAGATAGAGCTTGAAGAAGCAAGATTTTTCAAAACTATTGAGTCTGGGATAGCACTGTTTGAAGAGGAGCTTAAAAATACAAAAGATACCTTTAGTGGAGAGGTAGCATTTAAACTTTATGATACCTTTGGTTTCCCACTTGATTTGACAGAAGATATGCTCAAGAGTCATAACCTTAAACTTGATGCTACAACATTTAATGAGTTGATGTTGGAACAACGCACCCGTGCAAAAGCTGCTTGGAAAGGGAGTGGGGATGCTGGTGAGAGTGGTGACTTTAAAGAGTTACTAGAAAAATTTGGTGAGAATGAGTTTATAGGTTATGAGAACTTAGAAGCTAAAGTCAAAGTTCAAGCACTTTTAGATGCAGAGTTTAAAAATGTCTCCTCTTTGGCAACAGATGCTCGTGGGTGGGTACTCTTGGAGAAGACACCATTTTATGCCCAGAGTGGTGGACAAACTGGTGATAAAGGGGAGTTAGAAAACTTTGCACAAGTGCTAGATACAAAAAAATTCTTTGGTTTAAATCTTTGTCATGTTGCAGTTAACTCATTTTTAAAAGTGGGTGATGAGGTAGTAGCTAGAGTAGATAACTCTCGTAGCGAGATCATCAAACATCACTCTGCAACGCATCTGCTTCATGCAGTTTTATATGATGTTCTTGGTGATCATATATCCCAAGCTGGATCACTCAACGATGCACATAGACTTCGTTTTGATTTCTCTCATCCAAAAGCATTAGAACATGCAGAGTTAGTTGAGATAGAACAACGGGTCAATGCCCTCATCTCTCGAGCAATTCCTCAAGTTACAAAAGTGATGGGTATAGAAGAAGCGAAAAAATCTGGAGCAAAAGCACAGTTTGGTGAAAAGTATGGTGATGAGGTAAGAGTCGTCGGTTTTGATACTTCTTCCATCGAGTTTTGTGGTGGTTGTCATGTGGACAATACTGCATCTATAGGTTCGTTTATCATCACCAAAGAGTCTGGTGTTTCAGCTGGTGTGAGACGCATCGAGGCTGTTGTTGGTCACGCTGCCTATGAGCACTTCTGTGAGCAAAGAGTGCTTCTCAAACAAGTGGAGTCGGAAGTGAAAAACCTTGATGTTCTCGCTGGTATTACTAGACTCAAGTCAAATATAGCCCAGTTAAAAACAGAGCTAAAAGATGCACAAGAAAGTTCACAAGTAGAGATAAAAGCAGATGAGATAAATGGTGTTGCTGTAGTAGTTGAAGAGTTACCAAATGGGGACATCAAAGAGAAGATTGATGCACTAAAAAATGCAAATGAAAAGCTTTGTGCGATGCTCTTTCAAATCAAGGGCGATAAAGTGCTCATCGCTGCAGGTGTTAAAGGTGCTGATGCTAAAGCTGGGGATTGGATCAAGAAAATCGCCCCTATTTTAGGTGGTGGTGGCGGTGGTCGACCAGACTTCGCCCAAGCTGGTGGCAAGGACAAATCAAAATTACCAGAGGCAAAAGAGGAAGCTTTAGCTTTCATAACAGAGGTATTATCATAATGGCAGAATTTTTCTTAGCAAACAAAACAATTATCATCTTTTTGCATGTGATCTCAGCAGTAGTATGGGTAGGTGGTATGATAGCAATGCGTTATGCTGCACATCAGGCATTTTTACAGATCGAGTCCCCAGGGCAAAGACTTGAGCGAATCGCTTATGGACTCAAACGACTTTTTAGCATCGTACT
>WFMY01000219.1 GCA_015488855.1 Helicobacteraceae bacterium | reverse complement strand
TTAAAACGAAGAACCCCCTCATAGAGCATCTCTATGAGCTTTGTTGGTGACTCAATACCAACATTATTTTGGGCGTAAGTATCGTGTGCTAAGTTGCCATACATTTTAGATCCTTTTACATCATTGTTTAAATCTTTCATGGGGTATATATCGGCAAGCATACTATTTCCTTTAGTATAAATAACAAAAAAATTGTGGAACAAAAATTGTTTAAAGTTTATTAACAAATTACCGATAGTATGTAGTATGTATAAATAATTATTGTATGAAAGGATATATCATGAGCGGAAGTATAAGCTCACTCGGTCTAGGTTCTGGAGTGTTAACCTCTGATGTTATAAATAAACTTAAGAAAGCGGACACACAACGGATAATAACACCCATAAAAACAAGAATAACAACAAATACACAGGCTCAAAAGGCTGAGAAACTTTTAGCATCTCTTATGGCAAGTTTTAAAGCTAGTGCATCGGCACTAAGCTACGATACCATCTTTGACAAGCTCACAGTCAGCTCAAGCGGTCAGGCTGATGTAAAAGTTGATACTGGAGCAAATGTAAAATCATTTACACTTGACACAAAAGCTTTAGCAAAAAAAGATATTACAAGTTTTGGTGAATTTAATGGCAAAACTAGCCCCTTAGTAGGCAGTGGACAAAGTGGTGTTCTTGATCTAAGCATTGATGGAGTCACACATAAGATCAAATATGATGACACAACTACACTTACGACGCTTGCACAATCTATCACCGATGCTACAGGTAGTACAATATCTGCTTCTATCTTAGAAACAAGTGCTGGAAAATACTCACTTGTACTCTCTTCTGTAGCTACAGGAGCTAAGCAAGCTATAACTATAAAAGATACAAATGATGGGACAAATGGCTCTGGTACATTAGATGGTCATTTTGATGCTTATGATGCAACGAAGAATCCAAATGGCTATAAAATTGTTCAAGCAGCGACTGATTCAGAGTTTCTCTACAACGGTATTGATATCAAAAGAAGTTCCAATGAGATAAGTGACCTTATCTTAGGTGTTCATATTACACTTAAAGCCAAAGGTGATAGCTCAAACATCACGATCAAACAAGATACAACTGGCATAACAGATGCACTTAATAAGTTTGCAACTACTTACAATACTCTTGTGCAAAACCTAGATGATATGACTGGGAAAAATAAACAAACTGGTGCTATAGGCGTCTTCAATGGAGATAGTTTTGTTCGAGGCATCAAAAATGATCTCAACAGTGTAATCACTAGCATCAATAACAAAAACAACTCTCTTGTAGATTATGGTATAGATATTGATAGGCATGGGGTGATGAGTTTTGACAAGTCTATTTTTGAAAGTAAGCTAACTGCTAATCCAAATTCTGTAAAAGCTCTCTTTACTGGCAGTACAGATGCTAATGGTAATACTGTGCCGGGTTGGTTTACAAGCATAGATAATAAAGTCAATGAATATACAGGCTTTAACAAGCAACTCAGTAACTTTGCTACAGATTTAAAAAAACAAGGTACAAATCTAGAAACTAACTACACAAAAGCTCAAACTTCACTTGATGAGCGTTATGCGATTATGAAAACAAGATTTATTGCCTATGATGGGCTCATCGGTAAACTCAAGGCTAAATTTTCTTCTTTACAATCGATTATCAGTGCTCAAAGTTCTAAAAAAGGATAATTATTTACTTTTAGATTAAAAGTATTTTCTTTTTTGACTTCAGTTAAATTTAATTTTTAAAGTTTTCAATTTAGATAAAATACTTTTGCTGTCATTTTCTAAATTTTGTAAAGAATCAAAAGAATCTACATCTAAGCCAATAGCATTAAGTACCTACTCACAAAGAAAAGAAAATGCTAAAAAACAATGAAATAGCAAAAAACATTCTTCCACTCATTCTCAATTATGCTACAATTTTACATGCTTGTTCGAGACTCAAAAAAGTGGAAAGCTTGGAGTGAAACGGGTGGAAGAATAAAGTGAAATATGCAGATTGGTCTTGACATTTGGGGACGTTATACAAAACTCATACAAGAATCAAAAAAATTTCTTCAAAGAAATAATCTTCCTTATAAACGCTACTTTATTAAAAATAATAGCATTAAGCATCGGCTTACAATTATTACTGGGCAAAGAGGTATAGGAAAGACTACTACTATAGCTCAGTATATGAAAGAGCAAGATAAACTCAAATCTCTCTACATAAGTATGGATAACTATACTATTGGCGAACTCTCAATGTATGAAATTGCTGAAGTATTTGAGCAAAATGGTGGTGAACTACTATGTTTTGATGAGATACATAAGTACTCAAACTGGTCTCAAGAACTCAAAAGTATCTATGATAATTTTCCTAAATTACAAATAGTTGCATCGGGGAGTTCAACACTTGAGATAAACAAAGGAAGTCATGATTTAAGTAGGCGAGCACATATATTGAAAATGCATGGAATGAGTTTAAGAGAGTATTTAGAATTGACTTTAAATATAAAACTTCCTATTTTAGAACTCAATGATATTTTAACGAAACATGAAGATATTGCATTTCAAATCATTGCTCAACTTGAAGAGGCAGGTAAAAGAATACTTCCACTCTTTAAAAGATATCTCAAAGTTGGCTATTATCCTTACTCATTAGATATAGATGACGATGATATATTTACTGATATATTAAAACAAAATATTGATATATCTATATCATACGACCTATTATCAGTTTATCCATCTTTAGATGGAAATAGCGTAAAAAAGCTGCACTTGCTTTTAAAAATCATTATGCAAAGCGTCCCTTTTGTGCCCGTGATTGAAAAGTTAAAAACTTCATTAGAGGTTGTTGGGGATGGTCGCACGCTAAAAGAGTATTTTATCAAATTAGAAAATGCAGGAATCATAAAACTCTTAATGAAATCATCTTCAAAGGGTTTACAACAACTGGAAAAACCAGAAAAAATATACTTAGATAATACTAATTTACTAAGCATAGCAGAGAGTAACATCGCAACAGTGAGAGAAACATTCTTTCTAAATGCAACTTCACAAATATCAGAAGTAACCTACCCTAAAAAAGGTGATTTTTTAATAGACAATACATATCTATTTGAAGTTGGTGGAAGAAATAAAGGTTTTAATCAAATCAAAGATATTGAGAATAGTTTTGTTGTTAATGATGATGTTGAAGTTGGTTATGGCAATAAAATTCCTCTTTGGTTATTTGGGTTTTTGTATTAAGGGAAGGTATGGCTGGATATATAACCTCAAAAAAGAATAAGGGTATTCAATATTATATAAAAAAAGATGGAACAAAATCATTTTATGTAAGATACAGAGATGAAAACAACAAATTACAAAGAGTGAAAATAGGATGCGAAACTGAAGGTGTTACTGAAGCTTACTGCACCCAAAAACTCATTGAAATACTTAATGCGCAAAACAAAGGTGAGCAACCACCTAAAATTGTAAAAAGCCGCCTTAAAAAAAACATAACACTGGATAGTGTCGCTGACAAATATTTTTCGTCTAAAAACAATACTACAAGTACACATGAAAGGCTAAGTAAATACAATAAACACATATCAAAAGTACTTGGCAGTCACTCTATAACTAATATAAAAAAAGTAGATTTAGAAAACCTAAAAAAAAATATTGTTGAAAATAAGAAACTTAGTAAAAAAACAGCTAATATGATATTAGAACTTTTTAGCACTATTTTTAATTTTGGGTTAAATGAAGAACTATATGAAAAAGTAAATCCAGCTAGTAAAGTTAAAAGATTTAAAATTCAAAATACTAGAGAAAGGTTTCTGAGAAAACATGAAATAAATG
>WFMY01000218.1 GCA_015488855.1 Helicobacteraceae bacterium | reverse complement strand
CTTATTTATGATGAATACTCTTCTGTAGCCTCGCCAGCAACTTCAAATAGATTTGAGGTAGAGTTTGTAAACAGTGCATCATCATGGGCTGGTGCAGGTGAAAATAGTGCTAGTACCTCATCTTCAGGTGCCTCTAAAACCAACAGGAGAATTATGTGGTAAAAAGTGCTTTTTCACTTTTAGAAGTAGTATTTGCCATTGTTATTATGGGTGTAACGATGGTTACTTTACCCGTAATGATGAGTTCAAACGATAAAGGGATAAATACAACTCTCGTCCAAGAAGCTATCTTTGGAGCGTCGGCCCAACTTAATCAAATCCTCTCTTATAGATGGGATGAAAACTCAATTGATAAGTTAGTGGATCCAAAGGAAGATGGTCTTGCAGAAGTTATCCAAACAAGCTATAACGATTGTGACACAAACATCTCATCACCTACTTATGGACTGAGACCTGGTCATATTATGCAAAAAAGGCATAGAAAATGTTTACTCAATTTTACAATCACACCTACTTTGGCAAGCTCTTTTGGTCCAGATGCTGGTGACTTAGATGATATTGACGATGTAAGCACCTCTGCTAAGTCTCTTTTCATAAATTATTCTGCAGATGCAGATGGGTACAAACAAGATTTTCAAAGCAGTGTAAGCATAAGCTATGATACTATGGGTGGTTTAGTCGGCAAGAACGACGCTAAAAAAGTTACAGTCACTGTCAAAGATGCAGCGGGTAACATAATCACAAAACTTACATCTTATACACTCAATATCGGTGAAGTCGATATGGACGATAGAATTTTTTAATGAAAAAAGCCTTTACCATGATGGAACTCATCTTTGTTATCGTTATTGTTGGTGTTTTAAGCAAATTTGGTGTTGAGTTTATGGCACAAGCCTATAAGGGTTTTATATTTTCTAAGATTAACAATACGCTCCAAGGTCAAAGCTCTAGTGCAGTAGAGTTTATATCAAAAAGGCTCTCTTACCGCATCAAAGACTCTGTCATAGCAAGAAAAAGTGATGGAACTTATACATCAGTGTCTAATGCGACTGGAAGTGGCTACACTATACTTGAATGGATTGGTTCTGATAGTGATAATTTTAGAGGAGATACTTTACCAAACTACTCCTCTATCATAGATCTTAACGCAAGCACAGCTTCCAACCTCCACTCCCCTGACACCGATACAACTAGTCTCGATACTCTCATAAAGATACTTTCTCAAGGTAATTCTAGTTTATCTACAAGTGCACTTTATTTTATAGGTTCTGGTAGCGATATTACTACCTCTTATGGATGGACGAATACAACACCTGCTTTTAGCACCCAAAAAAATGTAGCGATGCACCCCATACAAGCGGGTACAACAAAAAAAGATTTTAGCTCTAGTATAGGTGTCAACTTTAGTGGTGTAGATGTATTTGAATACTATAAACTTGCATGGACAGCATATGCCATAGTTTACAATACTACTACCAAAGAGTTAAGACTTTATTACGACTATCAACCTTGGGCGGGAGAGAGTTATAACACAACGGGGAAAAATATCAAGAGCACTCCCATCATGGAAAATGTATCTACATTCAAATTTGGGGCTATTGGTTCACTCATCAAAATACAAGTCTGTGTCCAAAGTCAACTAACAGGGGAGAAGTATTCGATATGCAAAGAAAAAACGGTTTACTAAATGCCCTTGGCTTGAGCGTATGGAATATTTTTCGAAGAAAAATGTTCACGGGAGCTCAAAATAGAGCCAAGGGTACTACTACGAAATATAACAAGAAACCTGCTTTTGCCATGATCTCAGCAATCATCATCATGCTGGTAGTAGCTTCCATCGCAACATTCACCCTAATGCAAACTTCTCAAAGCATCAAAAAAACTGCAGATATTTACCTTTATGAACAAGCGGAACTCTACACCAAAAGTGCTATAGAATATGCCCTCTTTGAGATAGGAAAATCTGGTTGCATAGATAACCTACACTTTACTTTAGATACTATCTACCATGTCAATATCGATATGCGCTATAGTTACACTGCTACACCTGCAGGATGCACTGGTTTTGCAACAGTCACATCTCCTCAACAAAACGGCTCTGTTCTCATGGATATAACTGTACAAGTAAATGCCAATGATACTGGGAGCGATCCTTTAAGATATTTTCGTAGAACTATGCAAAAACTTTAGAAAATTTCACTTTTTTCTCTTTTTAGTAAACTTTTTTTGATATAATAATTTTTCTAGGGAATAACTCTCTATTTGAATAAAAAAGGATTAAATTATGAATATATCATTAACAGGAAGACACTTAGAACTCACAGATGCCATAAAATCTCGCATGAATGCCTCAATACAAACACTTAATAAATACAATATGGACATCACTAGTGTAAATGTCGTGGCATCTACGCAAACAAAAAAAGGCAAAGAGCATTCTATGGTAGAATTTGTTATTAGCCTAGCTGGTAAAAATTCTATTGTCATTAAACAAAGCAATGATGACCTTTATGCAGCCATAGATATAGCTATAGAGCGTGCACAAAAAGCTATGCGTCGTATGCATGACCGTGAAGTTGACCATCAAAAGATTGGGCTTAATGTCATTAAAGCAGAAACAAATCTTGGTATTGACCTCAAACAAGAAGAACTTTTAGGTGAGGATGAGATCATCCCTGTTGAACTTGATCTTTACAAACCTCGTGAAGTTGAAGATGCACTAGATGACCTCAAAGAGAGTGGAAAAATGTTTGAAATCTTTATGGATAATGAACAAAAAACAAGAGTTCTTTACAAAAGAAATGATGGGAAGTTCGGGCTGTACTAGTTATTAGTCCCATCAGATGCCATTGGCTTGAGCGTATGAAACTTTTTTTTAAAAATCTTCACGGGAGTTCAAAACAGAGCCAAGGGTACTTTTCACCTTTTTTACTATCTCCTCATCCTCGGCTAGGTCAATCCACCTAAACTGACTTCCACTTTGAGAACTTCCTCTAAGTAAATCACCACTTTTTCTATACTTCAAGTCCATATTTGCTATATCAAATCCACTCATTGTGTGGCAAAATTCATCTAACCTCTCTGTGGAATTTTGATTGCTATAAAGATAGCAATAACCTTTTAAGCCAGTACGACTTACTCGACCACGAAGTTGATGCAGGGTTGAGAGACCTAATCTCTCAGCACCTACGATAACTACTGTACTGAGTTTTTCCAAAGAGATACCAACTTCTACCACTGTCGTAGCTATAAGGATATCTCCTTTTTGAGAAAATTCTAAAAGCACTTTTTCTTTTTGCTTATCTTTACCATGTGTCACATAAACATTCTCAAAATGATTCTCCCAATAGCCTCGTGCTTCTTCGATACTTTGATACTCAAGAACCTCACTTTGCTCTACAAGAGGATAAACTAAAAGCACTTGATTGCCTTTGCTTATCTCAATTTTTATGTGAGAAAGTAAATCTTTAAAATTTTCTTTATGGATAACACTTGTAGCTATCTCTTTTTTAAAGGGGGTAGTTGTAATAAGACTCACATCAATATGGGCTGTTTCTATCATAGCCAGTGTTCGAGGTATAGGGGTTGCTGAAAACTGCAAATAGTGTGGTTTTTCCGCCCCTGAGGATACTAACTTTTCAAGCATATTCCTCTGCTTGGTTCCAAATCTATGTTGCTCATCTACCATCACCAAAGAAAACTCTGGTAGCTCTATGTAAAGTAAAGCATGTGTACCTATGATAAAATCAAACTCACTTAAATCCATCTTCTTACTCTTGCTCGTTACTAAGGTAATCTTTAATTGGGGTAAAAATTTTAAAGCTTCTTCATAGAGTTGATTGGCAAGGATAGTGGTAGGTGCCATCAGGATACTCCCTTGTTTACCCATCATATATGCAGATGCTAAGATAACCATAGTCTTACCACTTCCTACATCACCCACCACCATCCTTTTTGCAGATAGCTCAGAATTTAAGTCTTTTTTTATATCTTTTATAGTCTCTATTTGCTGACCTGTCAACTCAAAGGGTAAGGTTTGTACCCAATCTTCATAAGAATGCAATGCCCTCGCAATAGTTTTAAAATATCTTTTTTTAGAAGATAAAAGTTTCATATAAATGAAAAGTTCTGTATATTTAAGTGCATCAAGCATGGTATTGTCTAGCTCTTTGAGATTGTATATCTTTTTTGGAAAATGCAGCTCTAAGATACTATTAGCAAGATTTTCATCTAATCCCTCTTGCATCAGTTTTTCTAAGTTAAGATTTTTATGGACAAATCTTTGCATTACATCGCTTCGTAGTTTTGTTTTATACTTTGGAGTGATAGCACCTATATTTGTTACCTTCCTTGGCATATTCATCGAGCATTGCCCCATTTTACACTCTATAACACCATAAAAGTAGTTTCTATCTCCAGCATTAAACTGGTGCATCATATAAGGCTTAGGACGGAACATCACACCTTGGACACTATGTCCAAAGTTATGAGCATAAAAAGTTATTTGGATGGAATTTTGCGCGCGAAAGACAGATTCAACTGTAGCGTCTATAAGTTGAGGAGTATGCTCTTTGAGTTGTTCACTCAGTCGTAAATCTTCATAAGCATTGGGGATTATAAGTACGAGTTCAG
>WFMY01000217.1 GCA_015488855.1 Helicobacteraceae bacterium | reverse complement strand
ATAAAATTATTGTAAGATTCGCAAATGGAAATAACTTTGGTTACTATCTTTTTATTGTCAATTGTCTTTATAAAACTTCTTATAAAACATTCATCTAGGCTTGGACTAATAGATATGCCAAATGCAAGGAGTGCACATAAGCAAGCTATGCCTAAAAGTGCAGGGCTTGGGTTTGTAGGTGCAGTAATAATAGCAAAATTGCTAGTTGATCCTGTTGACATATATCATCATATTTTTATTTATGTGGCTATTTTAGTTGTAATGTTAATTGGACTTTATGATGACAAAAATAATGTAAAACCACGCACAAAATTTATAGTGTTAATTGTTGCAGCTATTATTGTTATATTTAATGGCATTCATATTAATACACTTGGAAACTATTTTGGCTTTAACCTAACTATTCCCTTTTATATATCAGCTATTTTCACGATGATTGCAATTGTTGGTTTTACTAATGCGCTTAACCTTATGGATGGGCTTGATGGTTTAGCTGGCGGACTTTCTATTATTATAATGTCAATATTTTTTACAATAGGTTTAATATATCATGATGAGTTTATGGTTTCACTTTCCTCAAGTTTCATCATAGCAGTAGCAGCATTTTTAATTTTTAACTGGAATCCTGCAAAAATTTTTATGGGTGATAGTGGGTCATTAACATTAGGTTTTGTTATTGCAATATTGGCGATCAAGTCATCAGAATATATTCCTCCTGCATCGGTTTTATTTATAGTAGGATTACCACTTATTGATACATTTAATGTGATTTTTCGTCGCTTACAAAGGGGCCAATCTCCTTTCATAGCAGACAAAAACCATATACATCACTTTCTTTATAAAACAAAGCTTCATATAAGATTTTCTGTAATGATGCTACTTTTGATACAGCTTGCGCTTTCAATTATTGGTTATCAAATGAAAAATACAGACCAGATTTTATCTTTAATATTATTTGCAATAATATTATATATATTTATTAATCTTTTTGATCAAAGATATAAGTATAGACCAAAAAATAAGCAAGTAAAAAGATTAAAATAAAGGTAATAATAACATGAAAAAGTTTATATTGTTTATGTTGATAAGCATACTTGTAGTTGGTTGTGCAGACAATAGAACGATGTTTGCGACAAGGCATGATTTAAATACGTCCAGTGTCGTTAAAAATCGTAAAACTGTTGGTGTGTATAAGTATAAAATTAAGATTCATGATAGGATTTCTGTTTTATTTTATGGACACCCGGAACTTTCTACTAGAAAAGTAGGCGCTTTTCAATCAGATACTACTGGTATCTTAGTCGATTCAAGTGGATATGCGAATTTTCCACTTATTGGTAAAATCAAAGTAGTTGGTATGTATCAGGAGGAACTAACTAATTATTTAGAGAAGAAGTATGCTAAATATATTATAAATCCACAAATCAATATTGACATTCTTGATAAACGTATTGCAGTGCTAGGTGCAGTTAAAAAACCTGGTGTTGTAAATATTACAAACGGAACAATGAATTTATTTGAAGCAATTGCGTGGCGAGGTGGCATATCAAAAATAGGAAAACAAGATGGTGTTTTAATCATTAGAGGTAACTTGCATAACCCCAAAATAACTTTAATCAATTTAACAAAGTTAAGCAGTATTAGGAGTAAGAATTTGACGTTATATCCAGGTAATATAGTATATGTTACACCAAATATTAATTTACTAATAGAACAAGGCTTAACACCGTCAAGAATTTTATATCTATTGCTGAATTCAGCTGTATCATTGAAAACACTAAACGCTTTCTAATTCAAATAAGGACATACATTGAAAATTAACATAAAGTATTATAAAGAATTGCTTTTAGAATACAAAACAACTTTTATAGTTGCTTTTTTATTCGTGCTCTTGCTTGGGATTATGAAAATTATTTTTACACCAAATTTGTATGTGTCACATTCAAGTTTAGAAATAATGCAGTATAACGAAGGATATACATCTTTGTTAGATACGCTCAATCAGACTAAGCGTTTAATTCGTACACCAGATGATGAAGCTCAGATAATAAAATCATCTAATTTTTTAATTCATGCAATTAAAAAGCTAAATCTTACTACACAATATTTTATTAAAAAATCATTAACCTATAAAGCAGTTGATGCTAAAGATATGCCATTTAAAGTAAACATAACAAGAAATAACGATCACACTAATATTTTAATTAAAATTCATGCTTTAAATGCAAAAAGCGCTGATGTAACAATATATGTAAAGGATGCAATGATCCATCTTGCACATAAATTGGATACACCTCTTAGCTGGGCGACTACTATTTATCATAGAAAAGTTAATTATGGAACAAATATTAAATTATCTAATTTGAATATTGTGATTCTCAAAAAAGTAAAGTCAAAACTACATAACAAGATATATTATGTTACAACTTCTAGTATAGCTTCTGTATTATTTCAGATCGAAAGACATTTGGTTGTAAGACCAATTACTAAGAAATCAAATATAATAGGTATTACGTATTGGGGAACAACTCCAAATAGGGCAAAATCATTAGTCTCTGAACTTTTATTTTTATTCAATAAACAAACGTTAAAAGTGAGTACTGAGCAAATTAAGGACGCTATTGCTGTTATTAGTTCTCAATTAGAAAAAGCAAAAAAGCGTTTAAAAATATCAGCAAAGAGTGTAGAAGCGTATCAATCAAAATATTTATTACTTAACGTAAATGATCAGTTTAAGAATATTGAGCAAACCATTACTCAACTTAGAGCCCAAAATGCATCAATTCAAGTTAATATGAAAATTTATGAAACATTAGTAGAAAAAATTATGGAACATCAAAAATTAACTAATTTACTTGTAAATGACAAAAATATTATGCTGTTAGTTACTAAAAAAGATGTTGCAGTTTTAAAAGAACAAGAGCTCTTAACTAGATATACGCCAAGTGATCCAAAGGTGAAAGCCATACATAAAAAAATAGAGTCACTACGTCAAAGAATTAAAGGAAAAATTATTAATAAATTAGCAAATTTCAAGGCAGAGGTAAGTGCTATTGATAAGCTGATACTAAATTTAAATACAAAGATTGCATCTTTACCAAAATATGCAGCACATCTTGTGCAATTAAAACAAGCATATAATACAGATCTTAATATTTATAAAAACTTATTAAAAAATAAACTACAAATGACGACTAATGTAGCTAAAGCACAGGTCAATAACTTGGTTATAGATCCTCCATCAGAGAGTAAATTTCCTATATATCCAAAGAGAGTTTTGTGGGCAGTTATAACTATCATTTTAGCTCTTATTGTTGCTTTTATTATGGTCCTTGTGAAAAATATCTTGAATCAGAAAATAACAAAGCCAAGGGATATTGTGCGTATAAGCAAGTATCCACTATTTGGTACTGTGCCGTTTGTTAAATCTAAAGACTATAA
Organism: Helicobacteraceae bacterium; assembly: GCA_015488855.1. Classification (GTDB taxonomy): domain Bacteria; phylum Campylobacterota; class Campylobacteria; order Campylobacterales; family Sulfurimonadaceae; genus Sulfurimonas. The sequence continues at coordinate 2,013 of WFMY01000217.1, read as the reverse complement.
CAAACTATTTATATTGGATGGTCAAGATATTATTATAGAATCTTTTAGAAAAATACGAACAAATTTAGAGTATGTTGGAAATAGAAAAACAGACAACAAAACCATCTTGGTTACATCTAGTATATCAAATGAAGGCAAGACGACCTTTGCAGCTAATCTAGCGATGGCGGTTGCTATGTTAAATAAAAAAGTAATTATCGTTAGTTTTGATTTACGGATTCCTCAATTACATATGAAATTTAATTTAGAAAATACTACAGGTGTTAGTGAAATACTAGCCGGTAAAGCAATTTTAAAAGATGTAGTACAGTCTTATTCCACAGTACAACAAGGGGTAAAAGACCTAGATGTCATTACCTCTGGTACAGTTCCTCCAAACCCAGCTGAACTCATTAATTCTTCTCGCCTGGAAGATCTAATGAGAGAGTTGCGTGAGAATTATGATATTATAATTATGGATGCTCCGCCGGTTATGACTGTGTCTGAAACTAAAACTTTAGTCAAAGAATCTGATGTAACTTTGTTTGTTCTTAAGGCTGGAAAATCAAGAATAGATAATTTAGAATATTTAAGTAGTTTTTCTGATGAGTTTAAGGATACAAGCTTTGGACTTATTCTAACTTCGGTCCAAGAAAAATATTTAGATTTACCTGAGTATGATAAGAATTATGCGATGTTTGTAAAATCATCAAAAGACAGTAGGAAAATATGAAGGGTATAATATTAGCTGGAGGCAGCGGGACACGTCTTTATCCAATCACAAAAGGTATAAGTAAACAATTAGCTCCAATTTATGATAAGCCGATGATTTATTATCCATTATCTATTTTAATGTTAGCTGGGATAAAGGAAGTTCTTATTATTTCTACACCTACAGACCTACCAAGATTTGAGCAGCTGTTAGGTAATGGATCAGACTTAGGTATGTATTTTAGTTATAAAGTACAGCCATCTCCAGATGGACTTGCTCAGGCTTTTATTTTAGGAGAAAAGTTTATAGGAAATGACAATGTGTGTTTGATACTTGGAGATAATATTTTCTATGGACAAGGCTTGACAAGCCTATTGGCACAAAGTGTAAAAAATGCTGAAGAAAAAAATAAAGCTACGGTATATGGATACTATGTCAGTGATCCTGAGCGTTATGGTGTAGCAGAGTTTGATAAAGGCGGTTCAGTTATCTCTATAGAAGAAAAACCTAAAAATCCAAAAAGTAATTATGCTGTAGTGGGGCTTTATTTTTATCCTAATGATGTTGTGAAAAAGGCTAAACAAATAAAACCAAGTGCTAGGGGAGAATTGGAAATAACTACCCTTAATCAAATGTATCTTGATGAAAAACGCTTAAGAGTAAAAACTATGGGAAGAGGATATGCATGGCTTGATACAGGTACTCATGAATCCTTACTTGAAGCTTCACAATTTATCCAAACTATAGAAAAAAGGCAGTCTCTTAAAGTGGCTTGTTTAGAAGAAATAGCTTATGAAATGGGTTATATTACCAGTAAAGAGCTCTTGGAATTAGCTGAGCCACTTAAGAAAAATCAATATGGACAATATCTCATAAAAAGAGTAACCCAACCAAGAAGGATGGAAAAATAATGAATTTTATAAGAACGGAAATTTCGGATGTAGTTATAATAGAGCCAAAAGTTCATGGCGATGAAAGAGGTTATTTTGTAGAGACTTTTCGTGCAGATAAATTGGAAAAATTTTTAGGGTATAAAATAAATTTTTGTCAAGACAATGAATCGAAAAGTTCAAAAGGAGTTTTGAGAGGTTTACACTATCAACTTCATCCGGCAGCACAAACAAAACTTGTAAGAGTAATTCAAGGGCGTGTACTTGATGTAGCAGTAGACATTAGAAAAGGAAGTCCTACTTTTGGGAAACATGTAAGTGTTGAGCTTAGTGGGGAGAACAAACGACAACTCTTAGTGCCTCGTGGATTTGCACATGCATTTGTAGTGCTTGAAGATGATACTGTATTTGCATATAAAGTAGATAACTACT